>JBAYJJ010000029.1:0-16027 GCA_041665165.1 Patescibacteria group bacterium
ACGAACACGCGGATTTCGCGGCCAGCTTGGATGGCATATACCCTGTCCACGCCTGGTACGCCTGCTGCCACGGCCTCAAGCTCTTCCAAACGCTTGATGTATTGCTCAAGCGAGTCTTTCCTTGCTCCTGGGCGTGCACCGCTGATAGCATCAGCAGCTTTGACCAACACAGCTTCCAGCGTCTTCGGGCGATCCTCATGGTGGCCAATGCAGTGGTACCAGACTTCTTCTGGGAACCCGAATTTCTTCAAAATCTGCATGCCTAATTCCGGGTGCCCGCCTTGCATGTCATGGTCAACAGCCTTGCCAATGTCATGGAACAGACCGCCTTTTCTGGTGGATGTCACATTAGCGCCCAATTCTTCGGCCAGCATGGACGAGAGCAAAGAGACTTCAATTGAGTGCTGCAGAACATTTTGTCCGTATGAGCTCCTGTATTTCAAGCGTCCGAGAATCTGCACAAGCTTGGGGTCAATGCCTGCCATGGAAATGCCGACCTGGAACAAAGCGTCTTCGCCGGCTTTCTTGATGTCCAAAGCCAATTCTTTTTTGGCCTCGTCAACAGATTCCTCAATGCGCCCGGGGTGGATGCGTCCGTCCAAAATCAGCTTGTCCAAAGCGCGCTTAGCCACCTGGCGGCGGATAGGGGAGAAGCCGGATACTGTAATCGCGTTCGGCGTGTCATCAATGATCAATTCGCAGCCAGTCAAAGTCTCAAGCGTCTTGATGTTGCGGCCTTCGCGGCCGATAATGCGGCCCTTCATCTCATCGCTGGGCAAATCCACATGCGTGGTGGTTGTCTCTACCACGTGCGATGCGGCAATGCGCTGGATGGCAACGCCCAAAATATTGTTGGCTTTGCGTTCAATCTCATCGCTTTCCAATTTTTCCAATTTACGGACGCGCGAGATCAAAGTCTCCTGATGTTTTTCCTCAACCAAAGCCAAGATGCGCTCTACGGCCTGGTCTTGGGTCAAGTTCGCGACTTCCTCAAGCTTCTTGATTTCCTCACCCTTCATCTCTTCCACTGACTTTTCTTTTTCCTCCAAAAGCTTGGACCTGGTCTCCAAGTTGGTCTTAATATTATCTACCTCAAGCATCTTGGAACTGAAAGCAGCCTCGCGTTCGATCAGGAGGTTCTGCTGTTTCTTTGATTCCTCGTGCATCTTCTTTTCCTCAACCCTGGCTTCTTCCAAAATCTTAATCGCCTTGTCCTTGGCGCGGATCATTATTTCCTGCTCTTTGTTCTCAGCGCTCTTAACAAGATGTTCTGATTTAGCTTCAGCCTCTTCCAACGTGAGTTTCGCCTTTCTGGCCTTTTGCGTGTAAATGGCTGTAGCAATAGCTACGCCGACTCCTAGCCCAATCAATAATGCAATAAACGCGTACATATTTCATGCGCTCGAATCGCACTTAAATAAATTTGCGGCGCCTTAAACAATCGGGCCTTGCGAAATATCTATGAATTTGTTGAAAAATTCCATCCAAACATTAAATTCCGCATTTCCTTGTTCAAAAAGTGTTAGAGGGCCGCCTTATCCGTGCATCCGAGCGGGTAATTAAGACATTAAGCGGTAGGTACAATGTATCAGATTACGAACTAAATGGCAAGATATGAAAAAAGCCCCGAGTTAGGGCTTAGGTAGCCGAGGCCTTAGCAACTCGACGATCAAGTTCTTCGGCCACTTCTTCTATCATCGCGTTCGCTTCTGAGAGCCTATGAGCTAGTTGTTTGAGGTCTTGCGGCAGATCGGATCTGACAGCTATGACCTTGGCAGTTTCAGAATGAAAGTATTGAAGCCATGAAATACCAGTTGGGGTTGCTGGTACGCGATAGGATAAAGCTAGCACGGATGCGTGTTTTTCAAGGCGTTCCATGGCTGGAATCCAAATATTTAATGCAAACAAATACTTGGATATCGGTTGCTCCATATCTGTCGTGGCCAGAGATAAGAGCGTGGAGACGCTGGATAGCACGGGTTGCCCGCGGAAAGAGAGCAGGATGCTTTTGAGCACCTCTCTATCAAAGAGCAATTTGAACCCTCTGTTCATGCTCCAAGCTCCTTAGTAAATGTCCAAAGGACGTTGTTTGTTAGGTCTTGAGTACCATGAAACTGTTTTCGCGTCAACCATTGCATACAAAAAAGCCCCGAGTTAGGGCTTAGGCAGTCGTCTTGGTCTTGAGTGCGACACGTTCTGCTTCTGCGGCCTGGCAGCGATCTTCTTCGGCCAGGGCATCTTCCGCTGCCTTGAGTTCTCCGCTGACTCGAACGGCGTGATTGATTCTGGTCTCGAGTTCTTGAGGAAGATGATGCTCTTTTGCCATCACGCGGAACTGATCCACGTTATCGTGGTTCATAGGAGGAATCGCCTGATCTCTGAATCCGCTTTCTGGCAGAGTTCGATTCACCTCATCCGTCAGGATATCAAATTCCGTTTGTGCTGACTTTGCGCAACGGACGAGATGGATCGTACGGAAGGGTTTGCGCAGGATGCTTGCAATCAAACTCGTGCCAACCAGCGAAGATATGGCTGCGAATGCAAGCGGCACGGAGATTGTAGCTGTACTATCAAGCAATGCGGCCAACAAGAGAAAGATTGCAACGAATGCGTCTACTACGCAACATGCAACGCCGATGTAGATTATGCTTTTCCTGGTTTGAATCAGGGAATCAAAAGCCTCTCTGCGTGCATTTTTGTCAAAGAACAGCAGGAGTTCTCGCCCGTGAGTTCTTTTGCCAGGGCGTGATGGCAAGGCTTTTGGCTTATACCGGAGAACTAGGGTCATGATTCCAACAGGGATGGCAATGGCAAGCGAAAACGCGAGCAGTTGAACTGCTAGGTACTTCAGAGCGAAGAGTGCGTCGTACATCTCAGACTCCTCTCAGGTCTCTGATTTGGTTGCTCAGGGGCCGTTTTGTCCGAATTTTCTGCCGATAACAGACCAGAGAATGGCGTAAAGAGCATACGCAATTATGGTCAGGATGAATGCGAACCAAAAGTTCAGGCTGAGCCACTTGCTCAGTGTAAGATATAAGGCCGCAAAGCAGAACAGCTCGATGTATGTTCCAGTGTTCAGCATCGCAATTCCCTCCGGGTGTCCAAAGGACGTTATTTGTTGCATCTTGAGTACCATGAAACGTGCAACCTGTCAAAGACAGGGCTTAACCCTCAACGCTGAACCCTCAACACCAAAACACAGCTACTTCCTACTTCCTGGGTTGAAGCTATCGTCTACGGTCTACTGTCTAAAAGCTATCCAGTTTCTTCGCATCCTCAATTTTGAATTCCCCGATTCTCGTTCTCCGGAGCGCTGTCAGATACGCGCCGCAACCTAGATCCCGACCAATGTCGCGCGCCAAAGCCCGTATATATGTACCAGACGAGCAAGAGACCTCCAGCGTCAAAAAAGGCCAAGAGTATTCTAAGACTTTCAAGCCGCTGATGGTCACCATCTTTTTCGGCAATTCAACAGTCGCGCCCAGTCCTTTGCGCGCCAGTTCATACATTTTTTGGCCTTTGATCTTTTTGGCACTATAAAGCGGGGAAGTCTGCTCAAATGTCCCTCTATACTTTTTCAAAGCCTCTTCAACCGCGTCCCGTGTTGGGGTTTTGGAGCTACGAGCTACGAGTTGCGAGCTACGAGTTTCGACGATTTCCCCCTCCGGGTCATCTGTCGTACTGGTTGCTCCGAGCCGCGCAGTCGCCAGGTAAGTCTTATCCAGTCCAACGAGTTCAGTCAGCTTCTTTGTTCCCGGGCCAATGCCCAAGATAAGCAAACCAGTCGCAAACGGGTCCAAAGTGCCAGCATGACCGATTTTCCGTATCTTAAAAATCCTGCGTGCAGCATCCACCACATCGTGGCTGGTTATGCCAGCAGGCTTGTCTACCAGGAGCAGTTCAGGGGCATTCATGCGTCTATCTTGACATTTGTTGAAAAATATGGCAAAAATATACCCTCGTTCAACCTTGGACAAAGAGGTGGGTATGGGCAAAAGCAATCTCAGGGGATATGTTATCGATGACATCAGCTTTCCTTGTTTGGATAGGCTGAACAACGACCACTACGAGGGCATGCTGCCGGTCCTGAAGCGAAGCGGCAACAACCAGGAAGCTATGGTGAAATACCCATGTGGCCATCGCATGGATGACCTTTTCGTCGTCCGCTGTCCGGAAAACATGAAGCCAGACTGCAAGGGCCTCGTAGTCAAGGTATCGCGACAGTTTACTTCTTTGCGCGACTTCATCCTCTTTGACCCGCGCAAGAACGTGTTTGAGAAGCTGCCCAGGGTCACGCACCAGTGCCCCACATGCTTTTTCAAGCCTTTGCTGTTCAAGTATCCCTGCTGCTGCAGTTGCGGCAAGCCCATCTTGGTAGGCGACACTGTCCACTTGGCGGAAAAGAGGGAGAAGGGGATTACGCGGATGGGCATCATGCGAGCCGTCCAAGGAGGCAGGAACTTCTTGGTGCGCTGCACCCAGGGCGAGTGCGGCCGAAAGCGTAAACGAGCTCTGCTCGTTTGGGACGGCGAAAAGCTTGTGCCATTCCGGGACTATGCAGAAAAAGCCAAGCCCGGTCGTCGCGCAGCCTAGCTGTACTTTTACTCCCACCCGTTTGCCACTCGGCAAGCGGTTTTTTTTATCGCTGCGCTCGTACGAATTATGAATTTGTATGCGAATGTACGAATTCGTATATTCGTTCGTATTCGTAATTCGTACCTCCATTCCTGTTGACAATAAAGCTAAAAAAACGTAGAATACTGTCTATGAATGTAAGTGATTTGGCCCGGAGATTAAAGGTAACTCCGCAAGAACTCTTGGATAAGCTCCCAGAGCTTGGTTTTGATATCGGCGCCAGGGCCATCAAAATAGACAACCAGATGGCTGAGAAGATTTTCCGCAAGTGGATAGAGAAACTGCGCCGTGAACGCTTGCGCGGACAGCTTTTGGCCACGAGCAAGAGCTCGCAGATCGGTGATGAGAATGCGCCGCCTAAAAAGGAAATCAGCTTGCCTTCCATAATCGTGGTGCGCGAACTGGCCGGCAAACTTAATTTGCCTGTCACGCGCGTGATCCAAGAACTGATGCGCGCCGGCATTTTGGCTTCGCAGAACGAGCGCCTTGATTTTGAGACAGCGGCCATCATTGCCGATGAACTTGGCTTTGCGGCCAAGCGCGAAGAAGAGGGCAAAGACAGTGATGAGACGATTGAAGCTCAGGATCGCATGAAGGATATTATCCAGAACGAACAGCAAGTGGATCTATTGACCCGCCCACCGGTCGTTGTAGTCATGGGCCACGTGGACCATGGCAAGACCAAGACTTTGGATGCAATTCGCAGGACTAACGTGGTTGAGGGCGAAGCTGGAGGCATTACTCAGCATATCGGCGCCTACCAAGTCGTGCGCAAAAACCGTTTGATTACTTTTATTGATACTCCGGGCCACGAGGCTTTTACTGTCATGCGCTCGCGCGGCGCCAAAGTGGCAGACATTGCCATCTTAGTAGTCGCCGCAGATGATGGCGTCCAACCCCAGACCAAAGAAGTCATTGATATCATCAAAGCCGCGCATTTGCCGTTTATCGTGGCCTTGAACAAAATCGATAAGCCTGAGGCTGACCCGGATCGCGTCTTGTCCCAATTGGCAGATGCCGGCGTCACGACCGAGGCTTGGGGCGGCACAACTCCAGTAGTCAAAATCTCAGCCAAGCAAGGCTTGGGCATTGATGATCTGTTGGAAATGATTTTGCTTTTGGCAGACATGAACGCGGATCAGATCAGGGCCAACCCGAATCGTTTGGCAGCCGGTACCATAATCGAATCCAAAGTCAACAAAGCAGAAGGCCCTGTGGCGACTGTCTTGATCCAATCCGGCACATTGCACCGCAATGACTGGATCGGCATTTCTGGCGCCTTGTGCGGCCGCGTGCGTGCCATGCGCAACTGGAAGGGCGAAGTAGTGGACGAGGCTTTGCCAGGCATGCCAGTCAAAGTTTTGGGTTTCAAAGTCGCGCCCGCAGTCGGCGACATTCTTGAGGTCCCGGAAGACGTCAAAACACTTGAAAAGAAAAAGGCCAAGACAGGCATGCAGATCGCTAACCAGTTCACTGCCATCAAAGCGCCTAAGCAGGAGGGCGATGCGGCCAGCGGCAAGATAATGTTGAATATAGTCATCAAGGCTGATGTGCTTGGCTCGCTTGAGGCCATCTTGGGCACTTTGGAAAAAATCCAGCACGAAGTCGTGGGCGTGGAAATCATCAAAAAAGGCTTGGGCAATATCACGGAAGGCGATGTTGAGAGCGCTGCCGCGGCCCAGCCGAGCATTGTTTATGGCTTTAACACAGTCGCGACCCCGCAGGCTTTGGTTTTGGCGCGCGAAAAGAAAGTCGAAGTCAACCAGGTCAAGATCATTTACGAGTTGATCGACGATATCATCGAAAGATTGAACAAGATGCTGCCGCCCGAAGTCATCAGGACGCCGCTGGGCACAGGCGAAGTCGTGGCTGTCTTTAGGACTGAGAAAGAACGCATGGTCGTTGGTGTGCGCTTAAAGCAAGGCAAAGCCATCAGCCCGGCTAAGATGATTATTTGGCGCAAAGAAAATGGCGAGGAACAGCCGGTTGGCCAAGGCGAAGTGGAATCCATCCAGGTGGGCAAGGAAAAAGTCCGCGAAGTCTACATGGGCCAGGAATGCGGTATTTCATATCATGGCAAAGAAAAACTCCAGCCTGGAGATCGTCTAGAAATTTTCAGCGAAGAATCCAAAGTCAGAAAAGTAGAGATGCCGAGATAACTGACAACTGCAAACTGACAACTTACAAGAGTTACCTGGCCACTCTTGTCAGTTGTCAGTTGTGAGTTTATAAGTCTTGCGCGAAATTATTCCGGGGCGTATCTTTTAGTCTCACTATTCTTTTAGCTTATATTATGGAAATCACATTTACAGATTCAAACTTCAATGACGAGGTCCTTAAATCACAAACGCCTGTTTTGGTGGATTTTTGGGCGCCTTGGTGCGGCCCGTGCCGCATGATGGCCCCGATTGTAGAGGAATTGGCCGGTGAATTAGACGGCCAGATCAAAATCGGCAAGCTCAATGTTGATGAAAACGGCGTCACAGCCCAAAACTACGGCATCATGTCCATCCCGACATTTTTGGTCTTCAAGGGCGGACAGGTCGTAGAACAAATTGTCGGCGGAATGACCAAGGATGCGCTCAAGGAAAAGGTCTTGAAACACGTCTAACAAAAAAGACCCAGGCGGGTCTAGAAGTGCTTTCTGGTTCTCTGAAGAACAAGAATGTGGGTGGCGAGTGAGGCGAAAGAGCTGATGAGCAACAAGAGCGTCAACAGAATGCCATAGATCCTGAACTCGTCCAAGAACGGGTTGATGAAAATCAGGTATATGGCAGCACCGGTCAGCATGCCGACTGCTTGGATTGCCATAAAAGCATAAATCAATGGGTTGTGCCTTGGCCCAGGCGGCAAGGTGGGCATGGAGCTTTCGCTGGAAACCGGACGGAGGCTGTCTCCTGGCTGTTTGATATGTGCTGGCATTGTTCCCTCCGCGCCCAAGTTAGCAGACTAAGCCTTTAACTGCAACACTCCTACTTCCTACTCGCTACTTCCTACTCGCTACTTCCTACTCGCTACTTCCTACTCGCTACTTCCTACATCCTGTCATCTGTTGTCTGCCGTCTTGACATATTTAAGGTTTTTCCGTATATTAGGCGCACCGTAGCGGTTGAAAACAGCCGCAAAATGCTCAAGGCTCTACTGGTCTGGTAGCCGGAAAAGCCCATAAAAATTAACTATCAAAAAATGCTTACAATCCGTTTGTCCCGCGTGGGCAAGAAAAAGCAGCCTGAATACAGGTTTGTGATCATGGAAAAGGGTCGCGACCCATGGGGTAAGGCCTTGGAAATTCTTGGTCATTACAACCCGCGCTCCACTCCAGTAATCTTTGAAATCAAGAAGGATCGCGTTGAATACTGGTTGTCCAAAGGCGCTCAGCCTTCAGACACAGTCTGGAACATGTTCGTTGATCGCGAAATTGTCAAAGGCGAGAAACGCAACAAGGTCAGTATCTCAAAAAAGAGAAAAGCAAAACTAGCGAAACAGGAAAAAAAGGCATAAGCCTTTTTTTCAATTACGAATTCAAAATTACGAATTACGATTAGATCATAGACGACATGAGTGAAGTCAGTTTGATTGAGTAGAGACGTCGCCCCGGGCGCGTCTCAACCATGTTACATGAGGGTTTGTCGGGGTTCTTTATAAAAGAGCTTTGTGTAGCAAAATATTGAGAATAGTCTTTGACAAAATGATGATTTTTTGCTATTGTAATCGCGATTTCTGAGTGAAGATGCCGCTCGCAAATCGCTTTTTTTCACCAAATAATTTCAAGCCTTGTCCGCATCTTTGGATAAGTGCCAATTTCGTCCGTGAAGGATATCCGGAGCTTGCGCTTGCGCAAACCGGAATCATAAGCGGATTGCAATTGCCGATATGGCAGAACAGTTTAAGGACCAGCAGTTCATCGAATATGCGGTGAAGGCTATCGTAAATCACCCCGAAGACGTCCGCACGGAAAGGACCGTGGACGAACGCGGCGTACTCATCACCCTGTACATCAATCAGGATGATATGGGTTACGTAATCGGTCGCCAGGGCCAGACAGCCCGCGCCTTGCGCATTTTGCTCAAGACAGTCGGCGCCAAAGAGAATGCACGCGTAAACCTCAAGATTTTTGAACCAGAGGGTGCTCGCCGTGCTCACCAAGAAGCCCGCGGTCCGGGCGAAGGATCAGCTCCAGCCTCAGCTCCGGCAAAGAGCGCATCAGTCATGGACCAAGATCTCGCAGATCTCGGAATCTAAGACAATTCAAAATGCAAAATTAAAAATGCAAAATGCGGAAACGCTGATGCATTAAAAGACCGCTCGGAATATCCGGGCGGTTTTGTTATGGACAGTTTCCCTAAAAAATGCCATTATTCCTACATGAAAGCTAAACGCGCAACGCTAAACCCTAAACGCAGGACGATTAAATTCGAGTTTCTCAGTCTCTTCCCCGAGATGATTGAGCCATATTTTGATTTGTCCATTTTGGGCCGGGCGCGCAAGAGTAAGTTGATTGACGTCAAAGTCCATCAGCTGCGCGATTGGGCAGTCGATAAGCACGGCCACGTGGACGACCGACCTTTCGGCGGCGGGCCAGGCATGGTCATGCGCGTAGAACCGTTTTACGCAGCGCTGAAAGCGCTTCACGTACAACGTACAACGTACAACGTACAACGTAGTACGAAGTACGTGGTACGTGGTACGAGGATAGTGTTGACCTCTGCCAAAGGCAAACTTTTTACTCAAAAAGACGCGCAAAGATTATCAAAATATGATCGCGTGATTTTTTTGTGCGGCCGCTATGAAGGCGTAGACGAGAGAGTCGCGACCAAGCTCGCTGACGAAGAGCTCTCAATCGGCCAGTATGTGCTGACAGGCGGGGAGCTGGCATCCATGGTCATGGCTGATGCCATTGCGCGCAACATCCCAGGGGTTTTGGGCAAACAAGAATCGCTTGAGCAAGAGTCATGGAATACTGATCAAACTGAATATCCGCAATACACGCGGCCTGAAGAATTCAAAAAATGGAAAGTCCCCAAAGTTTTGCTGAGCGGGGATCATGCTAAAATTAATAAGTGGAGAGAGGAACAGCCTAAAATTAAGAATTAATAATTAAGAATTAATAATTATTTTTTTGGCACTGAGACCATCACTCCAACAGCTGCGATCACGCAGGCCGCAGATGACATGTATAAAACAGGTTTGAATCCAGAGTAATAAGCAATCAAGCCGCCGAGGGCTGCGGTCAAAGCGCAGGCCAGAACCAAAATTACTTCGTAAGCACCGGAGTATTTTTTATAGTCAGATGATGAGTGCAAAGCAAAAGCAGCTTTCCAGGAAGGTTCGGCCAGGCCAAGTCCAAGCCCAAGAATCACCTGAGCGATATAGATCGTTGTAATGCTATGGGCCGAAGCATAAACCAGCGGGACAACGGCAGTGATTAAATATCCAAGCATCAAGCCTAGTCGATTACGTTTTGCCGGACTGATTGCATTGTTGAAATAAGCAAACAAAAGCGAAAAGCCTGCCTTGGAAATCAAGAACACGCTTTGCGCGAGTGCGATGCTGAAGATCGTGGCACCCGGGACATAATCTTTGATTAATAATGCGAGGATCGGAAAAAATAATCCAAGCCCGCTGGCAATCACCAGGTCCAAAACATAGAAAGCTTTTGTCAGGCTGGTATTTTTCATACGGTTCGGAGTTTCCTAATAGCCAGATGCCAGAAAAAGAACCACATTAACATCGAGGCACATGCTAGTGTCGTGCCCAGGAATACGAGTAGCGGTCGCATGCCCTGGTATTGGGCCACAAACCCGCCGACTCCGGCCAAGGCCGCGGCAATCAAAGTGCCAAGCGTATTGTATTGCTCAAAGACTGAGGGGTTGTGATCTTTTTGGGAAGAGATATCAACCAGCCTGGACCAAGCCGGTTCTGAAAAAGCAATACCAACGCCATACAAGACTTGCACGACATAGATGTCCAGCATGTCTCTGGAAAGCAAGTACAAGAACGGCGCGGCAATAACCATGCAGCTTCCAAACCATAAAAAGTTTTGCGTGCGCCAGCCGCGAGTATCGTTTTTAGTGTAAAGCTTGGCAAAGGGCCGGATGACTCCCAAGGCCAGCAGGAAAAAAGCCTCTGCCAAAGCCACGCCCAAAACATTGGCGCCAGGCAATTGATCTTTCAGAAACAGGGCAAAAATCGGGGAGATCAGTCCAAATGCCGTAAGAAAAAACATGTCGCCCAAAATAATTGTCCTTAGCCACTTCAACATGCACATATTATACCACAGGCTTGACATTCAGCTCTTTTTGAGCTTAACTAATCCTGGAGGTGAGAGATGCATGAGGGGCTAAAACAGCTGGAAGAGCACGGCACTAACGAGAACAAAAGAGCCCTGGAAGCCCTGAGCAAGATTGAGAATGCTCTTGGCAACTCAGGCATCAAGCCCAGGATAGCGGTTTTCGAACACAATAGCTTCGAACATTTCACCCACGACCTGATGTTGGACCTTGAGTTCTGCTGGTTCTATGATCTCATGGCTCGCTTAGTAGTTTGCAGCCTGGAGTTCAGGGACAATTCAGAACTCGAAATCGTTTACTCCATTTACATCAGGTTGGATTTGCCGAGCGATAGATGGTACTTGGGATACAAACGCCATGAGTCCAAGTACGACTCGCCAAACGCCCGCAAGATCGCCTTAAGAGCGTTCAAGTTCACCCGGCCCCCGGCCGTGTTCCAAATCCCGGAAGATAGAATCTTCTCTGAGATCTTTCCTAAGCTGATTCAGATCTTCAGGGAGTGGTTATTCAATTCTTGAGTCGCGTACTACACGCGGCTTTTTTAATCGCTGCGCTCGTACGAATTACGAATACGAACGAATATACGAATTTGTAAAAAAAGGACCCAAGAATGGGTCAGTGGAGAGTGTTGTACGGAAGGGTGTACATCTTGCGCGGCCAGATGTGGCGGAAGTCGTCGAAAATCAGGACTGGGACAAAGATCAGGACCAGCGCGCCCAGGTTGTACACGTAGAGCAGAGCGCCAATGGCCATGACAGCTGCCAGGATGATGAGAACTGCCAGGGGCGTTGAGGTGACTGGCGATTTTCTGGGATCAGGGATCTGAAGAGCCATGTATTCCGTCCTCCTTTTGTGGAGCAAAGGCTAGCATTAATTGCTATTATGGTCAACCACCCACAAGAGAATTACCAAATTCTAATTACCAATATCCAAGAAAGCTCTCCCGCCTCCAATAAAAGAATATATCGACGGGATCCCGTCCGAAGGCGGGACAATCACTTAATATTCAATATTCAAGTCGAACGGCTTTGGTTATTTAGTGATTGGGTATTGATCATTTTTTGGACATTGGCTGCGCCCACCGTAGCATTGAGCGAAGGTGGGTAATTGAGCATTGGTAATTCTTAGAGGATGTGCCATAATTCCGGTAGTATGGGCGAAGAAAACAGAAATATTGGCTCGTTGGAGGTTATTGCCGGGTGCATGTCATCAGGCAAAAGCGAAGAATTGATTCGCCGGCTTAAGCGCGCCACAATCGCTAAACAGCCGGTGATTGTTTTTAAGCCCGGCATAGACAATCGGGGAGAAAAGCTGGCGATTTCTTCGCGCGATGGCCGTTTGTATGATGCAATCCCTTTAAATGACGTGAATGAAGTCTTTGATCACTTGGGTGAAACTCACAAGATCGTAGCTTTTGATGAAGCTCAGTTTTTTCCGATGGAACTGATTGACGTTGTCCGCAAATTAGTCTCGCAAAACTTACGCGTGCTGGCCGCGGGCTTGGATACTGATTTCCGCGGCGAACCGTTTGGCATTGTGCCCCAGCTCATGGCTGAGGCTGATAGCGTCACTAAACTGAATGCCGTGTGCATGAAGTGCGGCGCACCTGCTATCCGCACGCAAAGGTTTATCGCAGGCCAGCCAGCCCCATATGAGTCACCACGCATCGTGGTCGGCGGAGACGAGATGTACGAAGCGCGCTGCCGTGCGTGCCACGAAGTGCCGCTGGCGTGCATTTTGCCCCAGGATAGAAAGGCGTTCAGTAGTTAATTTATTTATTAATTTGAACTCCGCATCAAACGGATTTTTTGTTTTATTTTTCCTAGGCTCTTGACAACTTTTCTAGTTAATGTAATAATTACAATATCTTCCAAACGGGACTAGCTCGGGCGGAAGGCACTTTGAAAAACAATGCGATTGGAGGGAAGCATGAATACTCTGGAAATGGCTTTCCTTAGCATAGAAAAGGCTAAAAAGCCCCAAGACATCTTCGGAACACTGGCTAACGCCACGCCCAGCGAACGCGCACAAGTATTACGGAAAGCGTTCCACAGCCTGGTTCAGCTGGTTCACCCTGACCACAACGGCAACAGCGAGCGCGCAAAACAAGCATTTTTGCGGCTCATGGAGCTGCACGCCCAAGCGGAAAGGGTGATTGACCCCCATTTCAGTGCTGTTCAGAGCTCTGCTCCAACGCAAAATAACAATGTCATCAAAACTCCCAAAGCCACATATGTGGTCCAGGATCTTTTAGGAGTGGGCGACTTCTGCAATGTGCATCGCGCCATCCGCACGAGCGACAACCAGGAGTTTGTGATCAAGTCCATGCTCCAGGCAGGGGACAATGATTTGCTGGCCAACGAGCACAAGGTGCTCAAGGCTTTGTGGTCCCACACCGGCGACCAAGCAGATCATTTCTGCAAGTACTTGCCTATGGTCGTGGAAGCTGCGGCCTTGGCTGATGCACGCCGCATGCATGTACTCACCTATGAGCCGGATTTCTTCCCGCTCACGGACGTGCTCAAGGCATTTCCCAAGGGCCTTGATCCGCGCGACGCAGCCTGGATGGGCAATCGAGTGCTAGAAATTCTTGCTTGGATCCACGAACACAAGGTTGTGCACGGCGCAGTTCTGCCTTGCCACATCTTGATCCGGCCCTGCAACCATACAGCCAAGCTCATTGGCTGGTGCGCTTCCATCAAGGAATGTGGGGCGGATCACATCACGGCCATGAGCAGTGATTGGACGGATTATTATCCGCCCGAGGTCATGCAACGCCAAGTCGCGACACCAGCGCTGGATGTATTCATGGCCGCTCAGTGCATCACGGCTCTGATCGGTGGCGATACAAGCAAGCGTGGAGCATTTCCGCGCGCCACGCCCAAACGCATCTCAGGCTTCTTGGATGCTTGCCGCTTAGCACGGCCAGCAGCGCGCTTTGAAGACGGGCGCACAGCTTATCTTGAATTCAGGTCTGTGCTCAAAGAGCTTTACGGACCACCTGCTTTCCGACCGTTCACCATGCCGAAACATTCGGCTTACTAGGAGGCTGTCATGGGTTATGGAAATTGGAGTGACCAGTCGTATGATTACATCTCGAAATCGCGAGCCAGCGCGCCCGTGGATCGGATCTTCACCAATGTCGCGGCTGCGGATCCGGCCATGAACTCCGTGGGCATCAAACTGCGCGAAAGCCGCGACTCAGCCGACCACCCAGAATCCAATGCCATCGCAGTTTTCTTCGATGTCACTGGCTCAATGGGCGATGTGCCGGAGCTCTTCGCTCGAAGCAAGCTGGGCGGGCTCATGAAGCTGATCGTGTCGCGCAATTACATCGCGGATCCGCAGATACTGTTCGGCGCCATCGGCGACGCCACCTGCGATCGCTACCCGCTCCAGATCGGCCAGTTCGAATCCAGCCTGGAGATGGATACTTGGCTTACCAAGATCTTTCTCGAAGGCGGGGGCGGAGGCCAGATCAAGGAATCGTATGGTTTGGCCCACCACTTCGCTGGCAACTACACTGCCCTGGACTGCTTCGAGAAGCGGACACGTAAGGGCTACCTGTTCACCATGGGCGACGAAAAGCCCTGGCCCAACATGCCGGCCGCAGAGATCAACCAAGTCTTCGGAGGCTCCAAGATCTCGCAGGCCGTGAGCATTGAGGATGCAGTCAAGCAGGCCTCGCGCATGTACCACGTGTTCCACATTGTCATCGGCGGCCACACGAGCCACGGGGATGACCCCCAGGTGCTCGCGGCCTGGCGCAAGCTGCTTGGCGAACGCGCTCTGCACTTGGCCGAGCCCGAAGGCGTGTGCGAACTCATTGCCACGACCATCGGCAGTATGGAAGGCCGGGACTGGGACGACATGGCCAGCGATCTTGCGGCCAATGGCACGAGCACGGCAATCGTCAAAGCCGTGGGCCACGCAGTCCAGTCTGCGGGCACAAGCATTGCCAGGGTTGCCCGCGCCAGCGGCAAACTCCCAACTGCCCCATCTGCCAAACGCGGTATCCGCCTGTAAACCTACCACTCGGCCGCGCTCACTTGGGCGCGGCCTTCTCTTTAAGGAGCAAAACCATGAAAAACGCGACTATCATTGTTGACGCAGGCTATGGCGACGCTGGCAAAGGCAAGCTCGCGTATTCCATCGCAAAACGCACTGGCGCCAAACTCATTGTCCGCTATAACGGCGGTGCTCAGGCTGGCCATCGAGTTGTTCTGCCAGACGGCCGCGAGCACGTGTTCTCGCAATTCGGCAGCGCCACGTTTTTGCCTGGCGTGCAGACCTATCTTTCGCAGAACATGATTCTGCAACCTCTGGCCATGGCCGCAGAAGAAGCACATCTCGCGTCACTGGGCGTAGATGATGCATACGAACGTACCTTGGTGGACGAAGACGCACTCGTGATTACGCCTTATCACCAAGCAGCCAATCGCATTCGCGAGATGGTGCGCGGCCAAGGCAGGCACGGCTCATGCGGCATGGGCATCAGCGAAACAGTTTCTGATGCGCTTGCCCATCGCGCAATCCGGGCCAAGGATTTGCTCGATCGCACTGCGCTTGTAAGGAAGCTGCGCGAGATCGGCGAGGCCAAGAATACGGAAATAGCGCTGCTCATCAGCCTGCTCAAGTATAAGAACGAAGGCAGTGACGAAATCCGCATCTTTGAAGATGCTGAAATCGCCACGCGTTGTGCAGACAAGATGTTTGAGCTGGCTAAGCGCATGCGCATCGTGAGCCGAAGGCAAGCTTTCGCGCTCATGAACACAGTCAACGACCTGGTCTTTGAAGGCTCGCAAGGAGTCTTGCTTGATGAGTGGTACGGATTCTTTCCCTATGCGACTCGCAGTACGACCACGGCACAAAAAGCGCGTGAACTACTTGCTGCCTCTGGCTTTGCCGGCAAGGTCACGACCATTGCTGTCATGCGCGCCTATGCCACGCGCCACGGTGCTGGCCCGTTCGTGACCGAAGATGCTGAGCTCACCTCTACCATGCCTGATGCCTGCAATGTGCTTGGCCAATGGCAAGGCAATTTCCGCATCGGCTGGATGGATATGCTGGCCACGCGCTATGCGCTGGATGCAGTCGGTCAG
>JBAYJJ010000030.1:0-15975 GCA_041665165.1 Patescibacteria group bacterium
GGATCATCATCATACGGATCTTCGTTGGTCACGATCACTATGTCAGCGTTCTGGGCCGCCAGCTTGCCCAAGATCGGCCGTCTAGCCACATCGCGCCCGCCTCCGCAAGAACCCATCACGTGAATGACCCTGTTTCTAGGAATGACTTTGACTGCTTCATAAAGTTTGCGGAAAGATTCTGGCTCTGGCGCATGATCCACCATCACTGTCCAAGGCTGACCTTGTTCTATCTTCTCAAAATGCCCGGGCAAAGATTTTATCTTTTCCAATTCATGGGCCGCGGCTGATACATCCAAGCCCAAAGATTGGACTACAGCCAAAGCGCAGGTCGCATTGTACGCATTGACCTTGCCCATCATCTTTAAGTTGACCTGGATGGTGTTGGCTTTAAAAGATACGCCATTAGCTGTTTCATCCACATCAGTGATCTTAACGTCTGCTTTATCTGATTCGCCATACCAAACAATCGTGCTTGGACCTTTTGATGCGAACTCATCTGCATATTTATCATCGCGATTCAAGACTGCGGCGCGCGCGACTGTTTGATTTGCGATTTTCTTTTCAGGCAAAGATTTCAAAAATGCGAACAGATCCAGCTTGACTTTTTTGTAATTCTCAAATCCGCCGTGCGCCTCAATATGCTCTGGTGTCAGGTTAGTGAAAGCGCACACATCATAACGAATGTGTTCGTGACGGTGTTGGATAATGCCTTGCGAAGAAGTTTCCACGACTGCATATTTACAGCCAGCATCAACCATCTGCCTCAGCATTTTCTGCAAAGCAAACCTACCGAGCATGGTCATCTTAGTATTGTTCAACCACTCTTTGTCTGCGATTTTATAGATGGCTGTGCTCATGCACCCTGTCTTGATTCCACCAGCCTCCAGTGCTTTGGCAATCATGTACGAAGTGGTTGTTTTGCCGTTCGTGCCAGTAACTCCAATGACAATCAATTCAGACGACGGGTGGCCATACCAAGAATCAGCCAAAACAGACAGGGTTTGATGGTAGGCATCCAGCCAGGATTTGGGCACAAACTTCTTAATTGCGTGCAGCATAGATTCCCCTCAATTTAGCAAAAAAACGCCTATTTAGCCAACCCTGCCCAAAGCCAGCATATATAGGATAGGGCCAGGGGTTGACATTTTGGCTAAAATATGCTTAAATACGCATTATTGATGTTCTAGGCCCCAAGGAAGGAAAACGCACATGTACAATCGTATCCGTTTGATGACTTCGTTGTTCGCTGGCTTCGTGCTCATCGCGTGCGGCGCGTCCAATCCGCAGCAAGAGGCCAAGGCGCCCGACACTGTGGTGAAGAGTGAGAGCTCGGAAACCACACACCAGACCTCGTCGTCGACGACCTACACGCCCCAGGCCCCTGCACCCACTCCGCATGCGGACGTGCCCCTCGAATGCAGGCACTCCAACATGACCGTGGTTCGGGAAGACGCGACCACGATCCAGTGCTCGTGCCGCGGCGACCTGACCGAAGCACGTTGGACATCGGTCAAGAGCAAGGACCCTGCAGTGCAGAGCACCTGCCTGACCGGCCTGTACTACGAATTTCAGGTCATGCGCCTCCCCATCCGCGGCCCGCGCGCCATCGACATCCTGGCAGGCACGGCATCTTCCGTGAGTCAGGCTCCTGCACCGCCCGTGCCCGTGGCTCAAGCCTCGGCCTCAGCGCCCGCGCCTGTCCTGATTGCGCCCGCAACTCTGGCTTCGGCTGGCGCGATCAATACGGTACCGGCTCCGACAGCGTCTGCCTCGGCCTCAACGACCACTTCTGTCAAGAAGACGGTCAAGATCACCAAGGTGGATCCTGACAGCGGTTTCAGGCTCACCTATGAGTGCGAGGAAGGCGTCGTGGCCAAGCGTCTGCTTCAGCAAGCGGGTGACAAGACCCCGACCGAATTCCAGACCTGCGGTGGCGAGGGCAAGGTTGTTTGCCTGACCGAACTGGCCAAGCAGACCGACATCAACGTCCCGCCGTGCGCCTGCAAGTCTGGCCAGGCGCCCCGCAAGAACGTCGGCATCATCTGGATGTGCGACTAAGCACTTCCAGTCACCCCGTCTCAGCACCCTTTCTTCTTCGGAAGCAAGGGTGTTTTTAATTGTGGGCCTAACTCACCTGCTCGCGTTCGCTCGCCGCCCTCCCTTACACCAAGGGAGGGCTAGTATCACCAGATAATTTAAGTCCTTCCCTTGTCGTAAGGGAAGGACAGATTTGTCGTCCTCGGTTAGAGGTTGAGCTGGGACGACAAATCAGGATGAGTTAGGCCTACAACCCGTACGTAATCAACGACAAAGCCGCAAAAAACAATGAAATCATAAGTACGATTGTACCGGACACGAACAACCAAGGTTCGCCAGTCATCTTGGACAAGAACAACAAGAAGATACTGATGACTTGCAACAGCATTTTTATTTTACCAGACCAGTTGGCGCTGATGTATTCTCCCCTTCTCTTGCGCGAATAAGCGCCGATGATGATCAAAACTTCAAGCAAAACCAATGAGAATGCCAAAATAAAATCCACTTCGCGGAAAATGAAGATGCAGGCCACTGACCCGATCAACAGCTTGTCTGCGGCTGGGTCAGCGATGGTGCCCCACAAAGTGATTTGCTTCCTGACGCGCGCCAAGGAGCCATCCAGCGTATCCGTAAAAGCCGTCAACAAAAATAAAGGCACCAGCACATTCCAGTTTTCAATCCACAGAAAATAGATGACCAACGGGGTCAGGATAAAACGCAGGACCGTTAAATGATTCGGTTTTACGAACTTGGGAATCAGCGGAATCAGGGTCTTTGCCAGAATCTTGTCTTGCAGGTATAACACGACCGTATCATTGGTCATGAAGCTCGTGGCAGACAAGGCTTTCAGGATGCTCATACTTTTAAGTGAGTTTATGTTATCATGATATGCGACAAGAAGTCGACGTATGAACGAAAAAACATTAGACGCACTAGCTGGAATTATTTTCATAATCCTGGTCTTGGGCCTGCAATACCTGAATATTGACATTGGCTTAGCCAAGCCTTGCATCTGGGCCTTTGCCATTCTTTTCCATGCTCATGTTTTTGGCAGGCATTGCTTCCCTAACCGCAACTGGGCTGCATCTTATGGCTTGGGCTTAATCGTGTTTTTGGCAACGCAAAGCATAATACAAACGCTTTGGTATTATGGCGGTGGCGCGCTTGGCCCTATTTCTGATGCATGGTCTTTGTGCTTGACCATGGCTTTGGCGCACATCACCTGCCTCTTTTCCAACCATACGAATTTTGTTGACCAGCTTGAAGATCAAAACGAGGATTTAGCCTGGGATACAAAGCGGATGGCTGTTGCCGGAACTTTGCTTGCAGCCAGTTTGATCAGCCTGACCTTTATCATAATCAGTGCCATGCATGGCGCAACTGTGGCCAGCATCCGCACGCCTTGGCCTTTGCTTGCGCCAGGCACTTTGATTGCCATTGCGATCTTATGGGCGTCTGCACTGATTGGAGCCATGTACATCCGCTCGCGCACCACGAACTTACTCCAAGGCATGTTCGCTTTATTCGGCACGCTTTCGCTCGCGCCCATCATCTATAAAATCGGTTATGGGTTTGACGGGTTTTTGCACTGGGCTGGCGAGGAAGTGATTTTGCAAACAGGAATCCTCAACCCCAAACCATTCTATTATATTGGCCAATATGTTTTCACGACCTGGCTGGCGCGCATTTCCGAAATCTCTGTCTGGCAAATTGACCGCTGGTTTTTACCGATTCTAGTCAGCATTCTTTTGCCAGCCTGCGCTGTCATGACCTTTAGGCACAAGCCGGATTTCATGGGCATGATCGCATGGCTCGTGCTATTGCCGCTTGGCGCTTTTGTGGCCACCACCCCGCAAGGCTTGGCCTTAGTGCTTGGGCTTGCGGCCATTATCCTGGCCATTGGCGTGCACAACAAAGAAATCAATCCCACAGCGCCGATCATGCTTGGTTTGTGGAGCGCCATGACCCACCCCTTGGCTGGCATCCCAGCGCTTGGCCTCGCGATCGCCATCATGCTGTCTGACGGAAAAACCTGGCGCGTTGTTTCTTCGATCATCCTTGCCGCCTTGTCCGGCATTTCCATCCCCATTTTGTTTTTCATGTTGAGCCGCTCAGGTGGATTGAACATCGAATGGAATCTTGAACCAATAATCCAGATCCAAACCTGGCTGCAGATTGGCACGCGCATCTTCCCGTACTTGGCCAATAAATTCACTTTGTGGCCAGCGTGGGCCAGCTTGGTCTTGATCAGCTTGCCTGCAATCGGTTTGATCGGATCGATTTATACTGCAATCAAAATCGAGCGCTACCGGAAAATCGCCAGCTTGATCCTCATCTGCAGTGTCATGCTTTTTGTTTCATCCGGCTTGCTCAAACAGACTGGGGATTTCACGGCCTTGATCCAATACGAAAAAGGAGACTACGCTGAACGCTTGTTCAACTTCAGCGTCATGCTTTTGCTGGTCGGCTGTTTGCCTGCGCTGGGCTTGCTCTGGGACAAAGCGCGCAAAGCCATGCCCATTGCTTCGTTGATCGCAATTATTTTGTTCGCACTCGTCGGTGCGGCCAATGCTTATGATGCGCTCCCCCGCCATGATGCAGTGCAAGCCAGCCGCGGCTGGAGCACGGGCTTGAATGATGTGGAGGCTGTGCGCTGGATAGACCAATATGCCAAAAACAAGAATTATACGGTCTTGGCCAACCAAAGCGTGTCTGCCGCGGCCGTAAAAGAATTCGGTTTCAAGCGCTATGCCAAGAACGATGTTTTCTTTTACCCCATCCCCACTGGCGGCCCACTGTATCAGACATATCTGAAAATGACATACGAAGATCCATCCATTGATACCATCAAAGACGCGGCCAGGCTTGGCCAGACAAACCTCGTATTTGTGGTCATTAATGATTATTGGTGGAAAGCGACTGAGCTTAACGAAAGCATTGGCCAGATCTCAAATGCGCAGTGGACATCTGACGACAACAAGGTGAATGTGTACGCTTTTGAATTAGAAAAAAACGTCCAACCTTAAAAGTTGCCCTCGTTTAAATTCGCTTGGCGCAAAATAGATTTAAAAGTACCAAAAGGAATTTCTTTCTTGCCTGCTGGCACAATCACGGTCAAAGTCGGATTGCCTGTTTTTCTAAATTTCACGTGGCTTCCTTTCTGGGATATATAAATAAAGCCCCTCTTCTGAAGGACCTTGATGATTTCTGATGATGAATAGAGCTTAGGCATGGCAAATAGTCCGCCTGACAAGCTCAGGCCTATCCACCCTCGAAACTCTCGGGGCTTTCCTATCTTCAAAATACAGTTCCAAAGCTTCATCCAAGGCAGCTAAAGCCTCTTTCTTGGTTTTGCCGAAGCTGGAAACATCAATATTCAAACACTGAGCAACAAAATATTTGCCCTCTTTCCAGACCACGTTTTTCAAATCAATCTTGCGCATACTTATACATAAATACTGCCCGTGAAAAAGGGATAAGTCAAGTCCTTGACTTTTCTGCAGAAAACCTCTAATTTGTGCACACAAAAGGAGGCGCACATGTACAAGCTATACGTTCGTTGGAAAACCATGAGTAGAAGCGAGTTCCATCGAGTTGACCTAACTTTAGATGAGAACATCGTCCAAACCTTTCCGACCAACAACACAGACCGCGTCTACGGTTACTGCGAAGGTGTGGTAAGTACTCTCAAGCGCATGGGCATTCCCATTGACATGCCCAAGTGTCTTTCTGGCCGGCACCTGACCCCGGACATGTCCAGGCAGGACTAAGAGGAGGACGCAATGTGCTGGCGAGATGAGATCCGAACAACCAGAACCTGCATCCTTTGCCATCAAAAGTATTTCGGCGACCTGGGACATCGGGATTGTCCGGAGTTCCAGAAAAAGGACACGCTGGATAAGAAAGAAGACGAGAAGCCTAAAGAACCTCCCAAGGAAACAGACCCCTTCTAGCCACGCAAGCGCGTGGTATTTTTATTCTTCTGGATTCCCTTTTTCAAAGGAATGACAAACGAGGTTCATCACCTCATCCACCTCATGCTTTTTCAAAATCTGTTCGCGAATTTCATTCTGCGCTGGTTGTTGCAAGGTTGATGTGATTCCTTTGGCCAGCGCAGCAACGTCTCCTGGCGGGACGATTGTGCCATAGCCCTCTAGCATTTCGCGCACGCCGCCCACGTCTGTGGCTAAAATACGCGTATCAGCGGCAATGGCTTCCAGCAAAACCGTGGGCTGGTTTTCCATGACTAAAGACGGAAGAACAACTAAATTGGCTTCGCGCATTTTAATCATAACTTGTTCATTTGTCTGTTCGCCTAAATATTTAATGCTTGCATCTGGATTGTTTTTGATTTCAGTTTCCAGCAGACCTGACCCTATGGTAATCAATTTTCCAGGCTTAGGGCTGAGCGACATCCAAGCATCCAATAAAACTTTCACGCCTTTGTCATGGCTCAAACGCCCAACATATAAAATCTGCGGCTCGCCAGAAATCTGCGCATCAGCAAAACCATCTGGCATTTGCACAGGGTTTGGAATCACTTTGCAATCTGAATTAGCAAACAAATCATATTGTTTATGCATTTCCAGCAACCAGTTTGATGGCGAGATGACGATATCTGGTGATCCTAAGGCTTTTTTACGGCGCTTTGCCCAGAATTTGCGCCACATTGAAGGGCCTGTGCCATCAAACATCATTTGGCCAGACGGCTCAAAAGCCTGGACATCATGCAAAACATGCATCCACTTTACGCCAGCAGCTTTTAGCAAACGCGGCGTGCCCCAGCCGCAGCCCGTGAGATTGTGCGAAATCAAAACATCTGGATTCCATTTACGGATCTGGTCAACAGCATCCAAGTTAGGCGCTGAATCTTCCAAGTGGAACCACAAGCGCGCTAACACTGATTTTTTCCCCAAGTCAGCGAACGGGACTGTGGTGCGCGGCTTGAAAGTTTTGACCTCGAGTTCTGCCCCAGATTCTGGAAACGGAGCAACTGTCCAAACTTTTACTTCATGGCCATGGTTAGCCAGCCAATGCGCTTGGATGTGCGCTATGCGACCTGCGCCGCCGCGCGCGAGCGGTGGAAAAGCATTGGTTAAGATGGCGATCCGCATAATTTTCTGTAATTTGAAAGTAAAATATCGCCGTGCTTTGACCAATCATAATCCAAGGCCTTGGCGCGCGCAGCTTGCGCAAACTCTTGGCGCTTCTGATCATTATTCAGCATCTCACCCATGGCGCGCGATAAATCTTTGACGTCATTGGGCGTGACGAGCAGGCCCGCGTCTTTAGCGACTTCGCGCACGCCTGGCAAAGCGCTGGCGATTACCGGTATGCCGCAAGACATGGCCTCAAGCATGGCAATGCCAAATGCTTCGGCCCCGCTCGTGCTTGGGAAAGCAAAAATATCCATACTGCGGAAGGCTGTAATCAGATCTTCATTGGATAATTTACCTGCGAAGCGTACACGATCAGCGATTCCAAGATCTGCAACCAGCCTTTCATACTCTGCACGGATGTTTCCGTCTCCCACGAGCAGAATATACGCTGAAGGATAGTCAACCGCAGCTTTGAGCAACAAATCAATGCCTTTGAACCTGTGTGCGCGATCCATCACGCTGACTGTGCCGATCACTTTCGCGCCATCCGGTATCCCAAATTTCTTTTTGTCATCCTCGGGCTTGACCCGGGGATCCAGATTCTGGATTCCCCCGATGTCCATCGGTGGAATGACACTAAGGGGGCTGAAGCGATCTGTTTCGACGCCAAAAGGGAGTTCGTGCAGGCGCGGATCGTTTTGTTCAACCAAATAACCGAAAGACGAGGTGCGCGCATAATCCAAAGTAGAGACAAAAAGCAGATCAGCCGCATCAATTATTTCTTTTTGGAAATGTTGGCGATGAAAATCAAATGCCAGACCTGACAAGCCGTTAGCTTTGGCATCCATATGCAAGGTCATGACCAAGCGCTTGATCTTGCCTTGTTTTTTTAGCTTTGCGATCTTGCCGGCTGTTCCGTAAAACGGATAATGCAGATGGACAATGTCCGCATCTTCCACAAACTTTTCCAGACCTTTGATGATTGCGCCGTTTCCAAAACTGATTGCTGATGCGCGGATTACGTATTCAGCTGATTCTATGCCTGATTTTTTCGGCGCGACCAGCCAAGCTTCAGACCCGCGCTTACGCAAAAGCTTGACCTCCCAGTCTGCGGCCAGGCCCATTCCCCCGCCTTGAGGCGGAGCCACACAGCAAAAATGGACTACTTTCATATTACCAGCGGATGATTACGCCGTAGCTTACATACAGCGCATGCCAAAACGGATTGGCGATTTTTTCGGCCAAACCTGCTTTCAATTCCTGATACTCGATCTTATAAGTGAACTTCTTCAGCATCATCCAATCCGGCACGCGTCGGATGGCGCGGATCTGGCGCCTGCCATTGATTATATACCTCCAGGTTGATGGCTTTAAGAACCAGCAACTGGCCCTGAATTTTTCCTTAAGCCAGCCGCCTTTGACTGAAAATGCCCAGATAGCCATATCAGTCGCGAATATTGCCGGCAAAAGAACTATCACGGACGGCAATGAATAATTCTTCAACACGACCGCGATCCTGTTGCGTTCCATGAACTCCCATTTTTTGATTGAGCGCGAAAATTCATAATGATGCCTGACAATGCTTTTTGGGGCCAACAGATTTTTCTGGCCTGAAAGCAAAACGCGCCAGCCAAAATCCAAATCTTCATGATAAGAATGCAGAGTCTCGTCCAACAACCCGATCTTCTCCAAAGTTTTGGTTGGGATCAAGACTCCAGCGCCAGATGCATAAGTTATTTCCTTGACCTCATGCGGCGCCTTGTCTATCGATACATTGTCGCCTCCGCAATAACCAAAACCTAAAAAGTGGAGTTCATTGCCCCATGAGTTCACTAAATTCGGATTTTGTCCGCGCACCAAAAGCGATTGGATGGAGCCAGCCTCTGGATGGGCTTGCGCGACCTTCACCACTTCATCCAAAGCATCAGGCATTATTTCAGTGTCAGGATTAAGCAAATAGACATATTGGCCAGCATTGCGCATGGACCAAATCATGGCCATGTTATTACCCCCGGCAAAACCTTTGTTCGCATGCGGTTCATGCACCATCATCTTGGGCAGAGCGGATGAGTACTTCTGCTCCAGCTTGCGCACAGCCTCCAGCGTGCCATCTCCGTCTTTGTTGATGACCACATGCAAGCGCCATTTGTCGCGCGGATACTGGAGCTTGGCCAAAGAAGCAAAAAGCGCGTCCATAAAACGCGCGTGTCCATATGAAACGATTATCAAATCAACAACAGGCACTGGCTCATCCATATTAGGCTGATTTCCCGGGCTTGCCATCGTCCAGATCAGACAGCGTATCCTTGCGGACAATGTCAGTCAGTTTCTTTTCCAGTTTTTCGTAATTGATGAACAATTTGAAAATCAAATAAAACATGCAGGCCATGGCCAAGTACAGAACCAAGTCTGCACCGCGGCCTACGCCGACTAAGCTCGCCACATAATCAGTGGTCTTGGGGATGAGCGTGACCACAGCGCCAGCTACCCACAAAAGCGTCCACAAGGCGGCTTCTCCCAAGGATATTACCTTTTCTTTGAAGCGCTTCCAGCTCAAAACAATGAAAGCCGCGAAGATGAGCACTAAAATGACTTGAATCAACATATGAAATTCATCTTACCTTATAAATGCCCCCACAAACAACTGCCACACGATCTTAAGCGCATCCGTTGATTTCTGGCCTTTGCGCAGACTGTCTTGCGTATAGCGCACATGGACAGGGACTTCTACCCAGCGCAATTTTGAACGCGTGACCAAGCGCAAAATTTCCGATGCATGCGCCATCCTATCCTGGGAGAACGGAATTGATTCAGCTGCGCTCGCACTCATGGCGCGCATGCCAGATTGCGGATCAGTCATGTTTTTCGTGATGCCCAGCATGAGTGCATTAAAAAGCTTGATGCCCACCATGAGGAAGCGGCGCGCAAAAGGCATGCCCTCAGGTTCAATGCCCATGAAACGCGAACCAAACACAACATCTTCTTTGCCATCTACAATCGGTGCAATGAGCGCTGGAATATCCTCTGGATGATGCTGGCCATCTGCATCCAAGTGCACGATTATGTCAGCGCCAAGCTTAAGAGCCGCTTCGGTACCTGTACGCAAAGCCGCGCCTTGCCCGCGGTTGATCTTATGGCGCAGGACCACGATTTTGTCCATCACAGCATCCTGAGCCGTGGCATCTGTTGACCCGTCGTCAACCACCACGATCTTGTTCAAATACGGCAAACAAGCGCTTAAAGTAGCGCCTATTCTGCCGGCTTCATTAAATGCCGGAACCACGCCTATTACATTCATCCAGCTCTATTCTTAGCAAAAAAACCGGAAAATATCAAGCTTTAGGAAACGGCCCCATGTGCACGACCTCTTTTGCCTCAATTTTGGATAAAACTTTCTTTTTAGCCAAAATTTGCGTTAAACTATCAACCTTTACATCTTCTTTTCGAACCATGGCTACGGCATTGCCATAATTATTCCCTAGCTTTTCGTCTAAGTAGCTCTTGGTGACCATTGAAGCCTTAATCCCGCCAATTTCTGACTTCAAGCCCGCGACATCTTGCCTGATTTCTGCAAAATTTTCCTCCACATGCGTAGCAAAAGAACCGACCGCGTCCAAGATATCTTGGACAGAAGTCCTCAGCTCTTCTGTTTCTTTCCCTGACTTTAAAAACCCTTGATGCATCTCCTTGCGTAAATCATCAGTTTCTTGTCTGGCATGCAAAAAACCTTCCTCGGTCTTTAAAAAACCTTGCCGCATTTCTTTGCGCAAATCATCTGTTTCTTGTCTAGATTGCAAGAAACCCTGACGCATTTCTTGCCTCAATTCGCTTAATTCTGAATTGCGCTTTTTTGGTGTTCTCTTCTCCATATGCATTCATACTATCAACCAAATATCTGAATAGCAATTGTATTTCAACAAAGCCAAAATCTCTTGTTGTTCTGCTTCAGCAGGTCAAACTATCCACATGCAACCTTATCCACCGTCAAATTTTTGGTTTAGTTGATCCGAACTCGCTCAGAACATTCTTATACGCCATGGTGTAATCAATGATTTTCTTCAAGCCCTCATCCAAAGACACGAGCGGCATCCAGCCCAACTTTTCCTTGACCTTGGTCAAATCCGGCAAACCCAAAGGCGTCATGAACAGCAATTGCGGCTGGAACACGATCTTGCTGGTTGAACCTGTCATTTCCAATATGTGCTTGACTACTTCTACGATCGGCATGTCCAAATCGCTCCCGATGTTGACTGGCCCCATGTCGCCCTCAGTGGCCATGAGCTTTACGATCGCATCCACCACATCAGACACGTAACACAGCGATGTGGTAAAAGTCTCATCTCCAAAAATCTCAATATCCTTGTTATCCAACGCATTCACGATAAAGTCTGGCACCATTTCGCCTGAGAACAGCCTTTCGCGCGGGCCATAGGTCCTGAAGATGCGCGCGACTTTGACATCCAAACCATGGACTTGCTGATACGTACGGCAAGCAGTCTCGGCAAAACGCTTGCCCTCGTCATAACAGGCGCGCTCTGAATTTACGTCCACGCTCCCAGTCTCGCTTTCTTTAAGTTGGTGGCCATCTTGCGGCCGTGGGCCGTAAATCGTTGACGTAGAGGTGAACAAAAACTTTGCGCGATACTTGACGGCCAAGTCCAGTGCATTGCGCATGCCCACGCTATTGGCTAACAGCGTCTGCATCCTGGTTTGCTCGAATTCTTTGGGGCTCATGGGGCAAGCCAAATGATAAATCTCTTGCACGCCCTGGAATTTCATCTTAAACCTTTCCAGCTCTGGGAACTGCTCCGCATTGAACGGCAGGTTAATATCATGCCTGATGAATTCAAAATTCGGATTTTTGAGCAAAAAATCAATGTTGGTCAAGGTAGATGATATCAAATTGTCCAGACAGATTACCCTGGCTCCCTGCTGGAGCAATTGCTCGCACAGATGCGAACCAATAAACCCGGCTCCGCCGGTGACAATGATGTTCTTTTTATCAAATACGGGTGTTGGCATATTAGAATGAAACTAGTTTCCGATTAGAATTCGCGTAATCAATCATCTCTTTCAACCCGTCCTCTAACCTTACCAGCGGCACCCAGCCCAGCAATTCCCTGGCGCGCGAAATGTCAGGCAAACCAGCATCAATATACTGGTGTACATGGGGCTCAAAGCGCACGCGCGAAGCAGAGTTGATGATGTTCATGATTTTTTGCGCCACGCTCACCAAGCGGATCTGCTGGTCTGAGCCAAGGTTCACGACCGTGATCTCGATGGGCGATGACATCAGCCTGATCATGCCGTCCACGATATCAGCCACATTAGCCAAAGATGTATTCGTCTCCTCGTCGCCTGAAATGACGATGTCTTTGCCTTCAAGCGCATTCAAAACAATGTCAGGGATGAGATTGCCGTCAAAAATCTTCATGCGCGGGCCATAGGTCCTGAAGATGCGCGCAATCTTTATGTCCAAGCCGTAAACTTCTGCATAGGTCTGGAGGATAGATTCGGAAAAGCGCTTGCCCTCGTCATATGCGCCGCGCGTGGTCAAATGATCCAACCTGCACTCGTCCGTTTCCTTGACCAATTTTTTATCCCCATGCCTATCGCCATACAAAACGCTAGAAGATGCATACAAAACTTTCGCGTGGTTCTCCACGGCCAGATCCAAAACGTTCTTGACGCCGATCGAGTTGGTGAGCACGGTCGCAATCTTAAAATCATCAAAATGCTTTTTGGAAATCGGACAAGCCAAATGATAGATCTCTTGGATGCCGTTGAACTTGACCTTGAACCTTTCCAGCTCGGAAAACCTGTTCAATTCAAAAGGCTGGGTAATGTCGTGGTTGATGAATTCAAAATTCGGCTCGCGCAGCAAATGGTCTATATTCGCCAGCGAGCTGGTGATGAAATTGTCCACGCAAATCACGTTTGCCTCTTTGACCAGGCGGTCGCATAAGTGCGAGCCGATAAAACCGGCGCCGCCAGTGACCAGCACATTCCTCTTTTCAAAATGATGCCCTCCCATATTGGCATCATTATACAGAATTATCAGCTTGCGGACAAAGGCTTGCTCCTGAAAGTGAAATAGCGGTGAGATAAGTAGGTTACGAACGGCACGCCAGCTCCGGCAATCACTATCACAAGCATGTCATAAATATGCAGAACATCCTGGCCCAGCCAAAAGATTCCGGCATTCAGCACCAGGCCGCCCAAAAGCACGATCACATAACGCAAAGTTGAACCTGAATCTGTCTTTTGGTCCTTAAAGGTCCAAATCCGATGGCTCACGTAGTTCTGCTCAGCCGCGATGGCCAAGGCTAAAATGAAGGACGCTAATTTCTGCAAGTCCGTAAAAACAAACCTGGTAAATACAAAATACAGCCCAGCTTGGATCAAAAAGGTGGTTCCACCAACAACGGCGAATTTGGCTAATTTCCAGAATTCTTCGCTATTCATGTGCGCTAACTTGCCTCACTTTTACTAAAAACGCAAGTACTTTCAATCCGTCATGCCGAACTCGCCTGCCCCCTGAAGCTTTAGCGAAAGAGGGTTTCGGCATCCCGATACCAAAGTACTTAAGCACACCCGTGTCGTGATCCTGAAATGAGTTCAGGATGACGTTAGGGACGTCAGGGACGCTAGGTACGTGATGGACGCTAGGTACGTCAGGGACGTTTATCTTGGCCAGAAGTCGTAAAAATTGAACTTCAAATCTCCAATGACAGGCATGCCTTGCGGCGCTTGCAACCAGCGCTCCACAATAACAGCGAATTTTTGGATGATGCCTGATTTTTCAGTCATATATGTCGGCGCTCCGCTTTGCGTGATGGCCAGTGTCTCGCGCTTGTCCGTGGAACGCCCGTGCTGAATCTTTAGATTAGCTGGAATGGTGGTTGAAACAGTTGTCCCTTCTTCCAATCCATACGGGCTTAATGTCCACAGCTTTGAGTTCTTCTCAGCTTTTTCCACCATCACAAAAGCTTGGGTCGGGCGCTGTATGCCGACCGGCAAAATCCCCAAATCCTTTCTGTCCTCATCAATCACCCCAGGCTCTGGGCTTTGGCCGGGTCTCAAGAGCCAAATGCGCGAACCCTGAGCTTCGGTCAAAAGTACATTTTGCCGGCCAGTCGTATCAGTATCCTGGCTTGAGACTAATAGACCGCCCTTGATTACGTCAGCTTGACCTGCAGAGATTTTACCGGCAGCTAACAACACGCCATCCGTCCGATATACTCTCCACTCGCCAGCTTGATCGCCAGCAGCCGTGACTAAAACATCAGGTATGCGATCCTCGTCCCACAACACAAACGCTCCGCGCACTCCCCTTTTGTCACCTGAATTGCCGACTGCAATCGTATACAAAACCTTGTTGTTATTATCCACGACTTTGATTACTGGCGCAGCTCCGGGCAGAGATGCCAGCAGCTTCCAAGGACCGTATTTTTTATCATCAGCTTTTGAGACAGCTGCAAATGCATCCAAAATGCCGCGGCCCATGCCAATTTGCGTAGAGCTATACGGCTGAGCTGTATCCAAAATTCTTTTTGCTAATTGCTCGCCTGTCCAATCCGGGTGCTGAGCCTTGAGCAAAGCTGCCACTCCGCTGACCAATGGAGCAGCCAAAGATGTGCCATCCCACTCGCCATAGCCTGAAACATTTATCCGGTTTCCATCCGGATCATAAGTCGGCTTGCCTGCAAAAACCTCAGCTCCAGGCGCCGCGATATTTACGCATTGTCCATAATTGGATGAAGGATTACGCAAACCATCTTTTCCAATTCCGCTTACGACCAGCTCGCCCACATTATCCGCACCCTTGTGGCAAGCTGGATAAAACGGAGCTTGATCCATGTCATAGCCTTCTTCCTCGCCATTGCCTGCCGCAATCACCACAAGCACTCCCTTGGCCGTGGCCTCGTTGATGGCTAGTGCCACATCCGGATCCAAAGAATCGCCCTCAAGACTCAAATTGATGATGTCCGCGCGATGGGCTGTGGCATATTTAATGGCCTTGGCCAGCAAATCCGTTCCCCCGTTGCCGTCAGGCCCTAAAATCACGATGGGCATGATTTTTGCCTTCCAAGCCATGCCTGCCATGCCAATATCATCATTGCCCCGGCCTGCAATAAGCGAGGCCACGATCGTACCATGTTCCCAAGCGCCATAAACATGGTCCCCAGCCCCAATCGGCCGCGTACTCGGATCATTGGTTATGTAGTTCCAACCATTGACATCATCAATCAGCCCGTCATTATCATCATCTTTGCCGTTTACAATTTCATCCGGATTGATCCATAACACGCCCTTGAGATCAGGATGCGAATCATCCACTCCGCTGTCTATGACCGCGACGACTACTCCCTGGCCGCTTGATGTAGCTGTTGCCCAAGCCTCGGGCGCATGGATATAAGGCATGGCCCACTGTCTGTTATAAAAAGTATCATTTGGAATTATTTGGTTTGGCACGGCTTGGGCTGCAAACACAGGCCAGCAAAAAAACATGGCACCAAGGCTCATCCCGACTGATATCAAAAGCTTTTTCATTGCTAAATAGTAGCGTAAAAGACCCGAAAAGCCAAACCTCTTCGCTTCTCCTTTCTCAAGGAGATTTTACCGTACTAGGTCCCACCCTCTTGAGAAAGAGGGGTAGGGGTGTTTTCGGTGATTTTATGTCCCGGCTCTCTTTAGCACGATCCTGATGGTCTTGAGCAAAATGGACAAATCAAGTATGAGCGACCTGTGTTTGATGTAATATAAATCGTATTGCAGTTTCCTGAGGTTGTCATCCAGCGTGGATGCATACGGAAAACTGATTTGCGCCCAGCCTGAC
>JBAYJJ010000031.1:0-15892 GCA_041665165.1 Patescibacteria group bacterium
AGGCGAAACACTCAAAGCCGAACCCTTAACCCTTAACGCTAAACCCGGAAGGCTGTTGGTGGAGGCGAATTTCTGAGGGTCAAGGAATGTATTTGGAATCGGCATCAGCGAATTGGAACGGGTTGTGGTTGTGATTTCGGTGTTTGGGTAGAGACGCCCTGGCAGGGCGTCTCTACTGCCAATACCATCACCACCAAAACAACCTATTCCAAACAAGGGCAAGAGAATCAGTAAGTATTTGAGAAAATGCATGCTTACTTGACCTCTACAATCTGCGGAGCTGATGTGTTGGCCAAGGATGGCGTGTCCATTGATTGGATTAGCGCGCCTTCGGCTGTGTAAGTGCCGAGCGACACAACGCGCGATTTGTATTCTATCTTTTGCGGTGTTGCGTCTTTGCAGGCCGTGAACGCGACTTCGCCGTTGTCAGCCTCAACCGGAGACAGCATGTCATAATAATTGCCCACGCTTACCAACGGCACGAACGTGGCCGGCAATCTGTCGCGCACGATGTAGCAACCGTCTTGGGCTTTAGAATCCCAGTTCATCATCAATTTTGTATTGACGCTGTCGCCCTCATGCAAGCTGGTCGCAGAAGAATATGTGCGCGTAATGCCAAGCAAAGCACTGTTCTGAGGAGCTTGGCCTGCAACGCGCTTTAGGAATGAGGCTGTGGCCGGGCCATTGGCGCTCAAGATTTTGAACTTTGATGCTTCATCCGCGGTCAGCGTCAGATTCTGCCATGGTTCATCTTTTAAGTTGAGATTTTTCACATCCTGGTCAATCGCATACGAGACTTGGACATCCACCACTGGCAAAGTCGGGACTTTGGCCTGCAAATACATGGCTCTATCCAAATCAGCCATGGCCTGGTCGCTCCAATTCGATTCCACATAAGCTGCGAGCTGATCTGCCTGAGGCAAAGCCATGACCGCGGCCAAAGCAGCTGCCTCGGACGTGGCCTCAATCTCATCTTTCTTGTCTTGGCTTACGTTCAAACGCATGACCTGGTCGTTCAAGATAGCCTTGTCCAACATCGATTGCAGCAGGACGCGCGCATTTTCCCTGTCGCCGGCCGCGTCTAAACCGCGGATCAAGGCTAGCTTCTCTCTCCAGGTCAGATCCGTTTGGTTGCTGGCTGTTTGCAGCCTATCCAATACAGGTTCGCCCAAAGCAGCTAAGCCGGAAAGCGCTTGGATCGATTCTTCGCGGGCTGATTTGCTGTTGTCAGTGATTTTCCAGAAATAGTTGGCCAGATCCTTGGGGTCAAACAGGTTTGAGGCAATGCTTGCGGCTTTGGATGAAAGCGATACGCTCTCCGAAGAGTAAGGCAAGATGCTTAAGCCGCCTGAATCCTTCTGATAAGACTGGGCTGCGGGCAATGCGGCCCATTGTCCATCTTCCTGGAAATGATCTTTGAGCAGATTCCTGGCGACATTGCCGGCAACCAAAGATTCGAGCCTCGCAGACCAAGGTTGGGCCAATGCTTCCGTAGCGCTGCGCTTGGCAGCCCTGGCTTTTGATTCGATCGCGACCTGAACCTCAGTAGACAAGCCAATGTCAGGCAATGTGGTGCCTGGAGCAAGTTCGGTCGATACCCGTTCTTCATGCGAAGCATGCGAATCCACGATATGAATCGTTTTTTCGATTGCATCTGTCTGATTATTGATGGTCGCACGGATCGTGGCTTTATGATCTCCAGCAATAAGTTTGTCCATGGCCAAATAGACTGGCGCATTCACCTGCCCTTCGATCACTTGATTGCTGACACCGAGAGACGGGATGTCTATTTGATATTTGATTGTGCCTTCTTTGGGCAAGCCCGTGCCAAAAGCACGCAGTTTCATGACAGGCTTGTCAGTGGTCAACAAATTATTAGGGATTACGGCATCCACAAAAATAGGTTTGGTGACAGGGACTTTGAGCACAGCTGAACCAGCCAGCAAATCCGGGCTGATTGCCACGCCAGTCACTCTCCACGAAGTGATGTTATCCGGCACTTCAAATTCAGTCGTGGCATTGCCCTGCCAATCTGTCTGCAGAACAACGAACGCAGGCTGATCCTGGAACTTGTTCCTGATGCTGTTCTGCTCCCCTCCTCCGCCTCTTTCAGCTCCGCCGCCGCCATACATCGGGCTGGGCGAACGCGACATAGCTGTCGTGATTATGCCATCGGGCGTGGCATGATACAGGGTCGCAAGCGGATCTTCGGTAGAGTCATAGCGAGCCAAGCTCAGCAAGGCTTCGTCAGAAACCGAGACAGCCACGCGCGTATTGGAGATGGGGCTGTTGCCTTTGGTCGTGACTTTGGCCTTTAGCTTTACTTTTCCTCTTGGCGAATAAGATGGCTGGTCTGCCTGGAGTTCGATCTTCAATTCGCGATCCTTGGAATCAAACCAGATGGAATAACGCGAGTCAGTGAAACCATCAGGCGTATATGCCACACCGTAGATTGTCATGCTCGGCGCCTCGTCCTGGGTAAGCGTCATTGAATACGACGGGTCAGATGACACGGTCATGCTTTGTATCCCGCGATAGACGTTGGAGAACAAAAAACTGGAATTGTCGCTGCTCAATTTTTTATTGGCCTGCATGAATGCGATCGCGACAGTATCTCCCACGCTTTGGGTATTGTTGGCCTGATCAGGATTTATGGCCTGGAGGTTGATGCTCATGTCAGGCACGCTTGAATACCAGCCGTGCGAGGCATATGTGACAGCAGCCTGCATAGTGCCGTCTGCTTCAGTGGTCCAGGAGATGATCTTATACGAAGTGTTGTCCTTATACGGGAATTTGATCTGGGCATTGCCCTGGCCATCGGTCGTGGCCTCAAAAACTCCGACCTGGACTTCGCGTTTTTTATAATCATAGCGCGGCACTGATTTTTTCTGGATCGCATCATAATAAGTGCCGACCTGGATCTGATCCCAAAGCTGTTCCAATACGCGGCTGGAGACTTTGACGTTTGGAATACCATTGCCGACGACTGAATCCGGTTCGCGGCCATTGACCTTATCCAACCCGATCTCGCGCACGCGCAAAGGAATCATGATATTGCCGTTGTCTTCTTTCTGCATTTCAGACGTGATCTGCTCATGGCCGCGCCACACGCTGATATTGGCATAAGCCGTAATATCAGCTTCTTCGCCCAAAGCCGGCTTGGCCTCAATCGTCATGTAGTCCACGGGCTGACAATTGGGGTACTCGCTTTCCAGATCGCATTTGGGCTTGTTGGTCTGGATCGAAAAATCCGCATATCCTCCGTCGTCAGTGGTGACATCGAAATTTTGCGTCAAACCAAATGCGCCATAGGCATTCAAATTGACTTTTGTCTTGGCGAATGGAGTGCCATCAAAAAACTTGACCGAAACCTTGCCTGTGACTTTATCGCCGGCGTAAACAGTCGTGTTGTCAGGCATGACATTGATGGTATAAGCCGGCTTGACTTCGCTGGTCACTTGGATGCTGCGCGAAGAAGCGATCGAACCGTCCTTCTTGAGCACGATCTGATAATAGCCTTGCTTCAATTGGCCGGGCCAATTGAGTTCGCCTTTGTAGAAACCGTCCTTATCGGTCTCAAGATCGACATAGGCATACACTTTCTGCTGGAACGTGCCCCAATCCATGAGCGCGCTCTGGAGCTCCAAGCGGATCTTGCCTGCCGGTTCTCCGGTCTTGCGGTCTTTCATCACACCAAAGACCTGAACCTTGTCTTGCGGACGATAAATCGGCCTGTCCGGAAAAACATAACTCCAATACTGCAGATCTGCTTGCTTGCCGGCGCTATAGTAGAACATTCCATAGGGCGTAGAAAAAGCCACGTTCAAGAAAAGCTTTTCCGGACCGGAAGTAATCTCAAAAACAAGCGGATCGACTTGTGAATCATCGCCTGATTCAGCGGCCTTGGCCCAAGCCTCGGGCGTAGGCGCGCGCAGAATGCCTTGGCCGTCGGCTGAGTACTCTTGTCCGTTCGCGCTGGCCTTGGCATCAGCCGCTGGCTTGCCTGTAACAGAGTTCACGGACCAGACAACCACTTGCGAACGGTCAGCCATGGCATAAGCTGCCACGCCAGACCTTTGCATCAAAGACCAGACTGTCTTGCCCTGGACTTCGTATTTGATCACATAAAAACCAGACCCGATATCAGACGGCAAAAGCAGAAATTTGCGCCAGTCGTTTTCCGCACTCTTTATTTCTGTTTCAACGGAAAAGGCTTGGCTAGTGGCGACTTCCGAATATCCGGCAAACCTGTCGCGCGCCTCAGACGCCCACAAAGGGATGCTGTTCAGTTTAGTGAAGAGATTCTTGAATTGATCAGCCGAGACAGAATATCCAGTCACTTTGATTTTTGATCCGTTCAGATTCTCCGAGGCATCGACAAAAATCTTCATGTCTTTGCCTGGGACTGATTGATCCGTGGCATTGGGCATGAAATATGTATCCATCTGCTTTTGGCCTTGGGCGACTGTCTCGAATCTGACCATGTAATCCTGCTCAAGCTTAAGATCACTGCCCTTAACCGCCAGGCCGCTTTTCAACACAGCCTTATATAGCGTTGAGGGAGCAAGCGGCTTATCAGGCAAGAAAACCAAAGTCCGGCCATGAGCCTCAAACCTGCCTTTGACGCTAGGTTCAATGCTGAAATGCGTTGCCGGATCTTCCCAATTGGTTTGGGACATGGTGAATTCAACCACGCTATCCAAAGGCACGCCTGTTGTCTTGTCGCCTGGCACTGATTCCAGGACCTTGAAGACATTCTGCGTCTGGAGCGCCCACGAAAAATCGCGCTGGCTTATGCCTTGGTCGCTTTGCACGCCTGCGCTAATCACCACTTTATATACTGTGCCCGGCGTAAGCTGGCCCTTGGGCACGGCACGATACTCGCCTTGGCCCGCGCTCTGTAAATCATAATCAACCGGCAATGCGCTGGCTTCGGCCGAGACAATGCGCAAACTTTGTCTCAAATCAGATTCAGTCACTGGAACTTTTGATGTGATCTTGAAGGACGTATCAACCGCTGCTCCGGCATCGCTCTTTTTCTCCACCAAAAAGCTGAACGCACCACCTGCGTTTGCCTGCGGAATGATGATGGACAGAGCCGCGGCACTTAAGTTGCCTGCGGTTTTCTGGGCTGACTGCTTCCAAGGCACTGGAACCGTATTGGTGACGAACAACAGCAATACAACAGCGCATACAGTCGCAAATCCACCGGCCCAAATCCAAACTTTTTTCGACGTGGTACGTGGTACGTGGTACGTGGTACGTGTATCCATAGAGTGAGCTTTTAAGTTTTTAGCCATAAGCTCTAAATGCGTGCGCTGGCTTTTCATGACACTTTCGTCCATTTGATCCTTGGAAGAGCCTATCTCTTTCTCCAAAACCTTTGCCATGTCCAAATACGGGGCGTCAGCCGGCTGAGGCTGCCCCTTACCTTTGAGCGCGGCGTCCAAACGGAGCGCGTCTTGTTCTTGGTCCTTGTTCATAGCTTTATGGCTTTGAAATTAATTCTTTGCGCATGCGTCCCAGGGCGCGATATACCAAAACTGCGGCATGATTATTCGTTATGGCTAATTCTTTGGCAATGTCTTCGGTCTCATAGCCGGCAAAAAATCTGAGCGTCAGCACTTGCTGATCCCGTTCAGACAATTCATCCATGGCCTCCTTAAGCCTCTCTCCTTCAAGTTTTATTTCGGTATTCCATTCTGGGTCGTCCAGCGATGGCGGATCCCAAACATCAGGATCGATCTCCTGAGTCTTGCGGAAAGCCGAACTGCGCCAATGATCCGCCAAAGCATTGGCTGATACGCGATAAAGCCAGGCGCCGATAGAAACCCCTTTCCACTCCAAATTCGGAGCAGACTCCAAGAGCTTGATGAAAACCTGAGCCACGATATCTTCGGCAATTTGCTTGTGGCCGGAGCGCTTGAGCAAAAACGAATAAAGCTGGCCCGCGAACCGGTCATAAACCTCGCCAATGGCCTCGGGATCAGCTTTTAAACGTTCAAAAAGCTCTCGCTCTTGCTCTATGGTCAATTTTTCTGGAGCCATAGTATGAAACGCTTGTTTACAGCTAACATTACAAAATTCTACAATGAATCAAGGAATTACACAAAGCAGCGCAACTTCCGTCATGCCGAACTCGATTCGGCATCCCGATACTATGTAACTTGGTAACGAGATCCTGAATCAAGTTCAGGATGACGTGGGAGTGGTTCAGGATGACGTTTTGTTGGTTTTTTGGCGTGATTTCAGCCAGCCATAGGCTGGAGGTGCGACTGAAATGAGAATGATAGCCAAGATAATCCAATCAATGTAGCGGTCAATGTTAGGTATAGACCTTCCTAAAAAGTACCCCAAGAGCGTCATTGAACAAACCCACGAGATACCGCCAGCAATATTGTAAGCCGCAAAACGTTTGTACGGCATTTTGCCGACTCCAGCCACGACCGGAGCAAAGGTCCTGATGAAAGGCATGAAGCGCGCCAAGAAAATCGTTTTGCCGCCATGCTTTTCGTAAAAAGCCTGAGCTTTCAAAAGATGGTCTTTGGCAAACAACAATGATTTGTCTTTGGTGAAAATCCTGGGGCCAGTGACTTTGCCGATATTGTAGCCGACTGCGTCGCCAATAATCGCCATCAAGGAAAGCAGGCCGAGCAATTCAAAGATATTCAGATAACCGCGCGAGGCCAGCAAGCCGGCAGTGACGAGCAGAGAGTCTCCAGGCAGAAAAAAACCGACCAATAAACCGGTTTCTGAAAATATGATCACGGCCAAGACCGCATAGCCTCCCCAACGGATCAAACCTTCGATATTATTCAGGTTTTGGAAAAACTGGATGATTACATTCATGGCCCAAAGCTTACAGGTTTTAAGGCTTTTAGTCCATGATTTATTCAAAGCTGTATTGAGTGCTACAATATCGCTGTATGAAATACATTCTTGCCCTGGATATCGGCACGACATCAACGCGAGCAATCGTATTTGACGATAAGTTCAGGATCTTGGGCAAGCATTCGCTTAAGACCGTGACCATGGCTGATGAAAATGGCCAGGTGGAGCAGGATCCAATGGAACTATGGGACAAGACCCTTCTTTGCGCTAAAGAAGCCATCAAAGTTTCGCGCATAAAAGTCTCAAACCTGGCTTGCATCGGAATAACAAACCAGCGCGAAAGCGTTTTGGCCTGGGACTCCAAGACTGGCAAGTGTTTGAGCAACGCGATCATCTGGCAAGACAAGAGGACGGCTTTGAGATGCAAACAGCTGGCAGACAAGCGTGATTTTGCGCATCAAATCCAGGCCACGACTGGTTTGATTGTTGACCCAGTGTTTTCCGCCAGCAAAATGGAATGGCTGAGCCAAAGGCTATCAAAAAATCCCAATCTTATTTTGGGTACGATTGATACTTGGATGCTGTGGAAGCTGACAAACGGGCAGACCTTTGCGACTGAACCGTCTAACGCGAGCCGCACAATGCTCATGGACTTAAAAACCTGCGAATGGGATCCGGGATTGCTCAAAGAATTCCATGTAAGGCGCGAACAACTCCCGATAATAATGGATTCAAATGCTGATTTCGGAAAAACAGACATGAAATTATTCGGAGTCGCCATTCCTATCACTGGAATCTTAGGCGACCAGCAAGCAGCGCTCTTTGCCCAAGGCAAACTCAGCGAAAATAACTTGGCCGTGACATATGGCACTGGAATTTTCGCGCTCAAGACGCTCGGGTCCAGCCCCAAGATCGGCGCGCGTGGCTTGCTCACGACCGTGGCCTGGAGAATGCGCGACAATCAGGTTGAATATGCGTTTGAAACCAGTGCTTTGGCTGGCGGGACGATGCTTGAATGGTTAAAAGACGAAATGCATTTGGTGGCTGACATGAAAGAATTGGACGAGATGGCCGCATCAGTCAAAACCACGGGCGGCGTAACCATGGTCCCGGCTTTCGCTGGCCTTGCCGCGCCAGATTGGGACCCGACAGCCCGCGGCCTGATGATCGGGTTGAACCGCGGCACAAAACGCGCGCATCTTTGCAGGGCTTCGTTGGAGGCCATTGCCTGCCAAACAGCGCGCTTGGCCAAGCTAATCGACGAACAGACAAAAATAAAATCCTTGCAATGGATGGTAAGCGGCGGCATAACCAATTCAGCTCCCTTGCTCCAAAGCCAGGCTGATATCAGCGCTGTAAAAATCTGCCGCGCGCCGCTCATTGAGTCCACGGCCGCTGGTGCAGCCATGATGGCCGGCTTAGGCGCTGGCGTTTGGCCAGCCTGGAAAGCCGCTTATTCCCAATTAAAATGCCAAGCCACATTTTCGCCAAAAGACACTAAACGCGGCCAAGCTTATCTAGCCCAATACGAACGAGCTCTAGAAAGAGCAAAGGGCTGGGCCTAGGCTTGACAAAAACCCAAAAATGTGGTTGGATAGAGCCAACAAACAGCTCTTTGACTTTCCAGAAAGGAAAGCGTGATGAAACCCGTTTTGCAACGTATCAACGAGCAAGTAGCATACGAAAACAATTTCGGTCCTTCATTCAAGCAACCCCCGCCCACGAACTCGTGGGTAAAACGCTGGCCCACGCTCATCATGGTCTGCAAGATGATGAACACACTCTTACTCGTCTTGCTTGCAGGATGGTTTTTGCCCAAAGCACTTGTAATCCTCGCGGCCGCAACAGTGGCTAGCGTCGCCCTGATTCTCGCCTTTGGGAAAGACCGGCGTAGTCAACGCGAGGGAGTGCACGTACAAGACGGTCCGATGGATTTCCCGACTGCTATGCCCCCGGCAGACAGCAAGCCTGGCGAGATCAATTACTTCGTGCCCGCAGGTGATACCAGTGCTGCGCTGCATTCGCTGGTGCTCATGGCGCACGCGCCGTGTTCAACACTCAAAGGCGTAGTCAACGCGATCGTGATCACTCGCCGACGACCGAATGGCATCCGATACAGCATGAAGAGCTTTCGGGCCAACGACGAGTGCATGGACATACTGAGCCTGTACGTGCCTGAGAGCGACGCTCTCGGCTGCAGGTATCATGCCAAGCTTCGGCAAGACCTGATCCACGGCGCCCAGCGCACGCTCGACGTGAAGCTGGAGTATGCTGATGGCAGCGTCAACGAACTCAAGAACCTCTCGGTTTACAAAAGCGCCTAGGAACTAGCCTAGACGCCTTTTTTATTCGCCCTTGGCGAATAACCCGCCGTAGCTTTAAGCGAAGGTGGGTTTTTTTTGTTTACAAAGCCTGCTCTCCGCCCAATTCCTGATCCAACTTCTTCCAGCGATTATACTGGGCGAGCTGTTCAGCCGTCATGTTCGCACGCTCCATGAATGCTTTTTCATGCGCTGTGAGTTCAAGACCTTCGGGCGCATTAGCAGCCTGCTGGGCAGCCATCTCCTGAGGAGACATTTCTGGCGCGGCCATTGGATTTTCCATTGACATAGTTCTTTTCACTAAAGATTTAAGATGCACACATGTTATCGCGGACTACGCGGTTGTTCAACGCTGTGTCAAGGCTTCTCATGTAGCATGTAACATGCATCATCTGGATGGCTCTTTTTGTTATATGGTTCGTGATACATGTTACATGAATAAAAAAAGACCCGTGCTCTGACTAAAAGTCTTTGCATGGGCCAAGAGGCCTACTTGCGCTCGAACAGGAACAGTTTCTGGGCGTCCCACAGGTTTTCGAAAGCCCGACTGCCCAGCGTGAGACACTCAGGCCCGCCGCTCAAGGCAGGGACAAGGCGATCGTAGCAAGCGCCCCTTGCGTGCTCGCCCACTGCCAGGAACCAATACAAGCGCACGAACTCTGAGTTGCTGCAGAGAAAATCATATGCTCCGCGCACGCCGACCGGAATCAGGCCCAGCGGATACATCTCCTCGATGGCCGCTTCGCTCTCGATCTCACGATTGAAGCACTTGGGGATCATGACCCTGAGCCCTGGCTTCTTGTTCGCGTTCGCACGCGAGGCGTGTTCATGGAATGGCCGGCCGTCGAAGATTCCGGACACGTTGTCCAAACCCGGAAACTGCCGCCGAAGATCCGCGATGGGCGGCAGAGGCGTCCCCATGGCCACATGGACGCGGAACTCGCGGTCAACGCTCGACAAGTCCGGGGGTGGGCGGCTTGAGTACCTGAGGCTCACGATTCCATCACTATCTTTCCTCACGAATTCATTGCTCTCCATGGTGCAACCCTCCTTCAAGGTGCAAATCCTGCCAGCATATTTAACAAAAACAATGGTTTCTGTCAATCCGGAGCATATAAAAGTAGAGACGCCCTGCCAGGGCGTCTCTACCGAAAATACCAATCAATTTATCTACAACAGCATCCCCACAATCAACAAGGCAACGATGTTCAGGATCTTGATCATTGGGTTGATGGCCGGGCCAGCAGTATCCTTGTATGGATCGCCGACCGTGTCGCCAGTTACGGCTGCTTGGTGAGCAAAAGACTTTTTGCCGCCGAAATGGCCGGACTCAATGTATTTCTTGGCATTGTCCCAAGCGCCGCCGCCAGAGGTCATTGAGATGGCCACAAATAAACCAGTGACGATTGAACCCACAAGCACGCCGCCCAAGGCCACAGGGCCGAGAAGCAAGCCGACCACGATCGGAGTGAGCACTGGCAAGAGAGCCGGCACGATCATGTTCCTCAAAGCACCCTTGGTCACAATGTCCACGGCCTTGCCGTATTCTGGCTTGGCAGTGCCTTCCATGATACCGGCGATCGTTTTGAATTGCCTGCGAACTTCTTCGACGACCAAGCCAGCTGTTTTGCCGACTGCTTCCATGGCAAACGCGCCGAATAAGTATGGCAACAGTCCGCCGATGAATAAACCAACGATCACATGCGGATCTTCCAACGAGAATGTAAGCGCCCTGCCGCGATCAGCAAACTCCTGGGTATAGGATGCGAACAACACGAGCGAAGCTAAACCAGCAGAAGCGATCGCATAGCCCTTGGTCACTGCCTTGGTCGTGTTTCCGACAGCATCCAAAGGATCCGTGACATTGCGCACTTCTTCGGGCAAGCCAGCCATCTCAGCAATGCCGCCAGCATTGTCTGTAATCGGGCCATAAGCATCGATTGCAACGATGATGCCAGCTAAAGACAGCATGGCCATGGCCGCTATCGCGACTCCGTACAAGCCAGCCAATGAGAAGGCCCACAAAATAGCCAAAGCAATCAAGATGACCGGAAGAGCTGTTGATTTCATGCTCATGGCCAAGCCAGCGATCACATTTGTGCCGTGTCCAGTCTGCGAAGCTTCTGCGATTTTTTGTACAGGCTTATATTTTGTTGATGTGTAGTACTCAGTGATCCAGACCATGCCGGCCGTGACGAGCAAACCAATCAACGAGCACTTGAAAATTTCCCAAGAGCCGACGACTGAATTTGCCGGGAAGAATCTGACGGCCACGAACCAGAAAATGATGGCAGCCAACACGCCGGCTGCAATCAAACCCTTGTACAAGGCGCCCATGATATCTTGTTTTGCGCCAAGACGGATGAAGAACGTGCCCACGATGGATGTGATGATTGATACGCCGCCGATAACCAAAGGATAAAGGATGACGCTTGAGTTGCCAGGGAAAGCCAGGGAGCCGAGCAACATGGCAGCCACTGCAGTCACCACATATGTTTCGAACAAATCAGCAGCCATGCCAGCGCAATCGCCCACGTTGTCGCCGACATTATCAGCGATCACAGCCGGGTTGCGCGGGTCGTCTTCTGGAATGCCAGCTTCTACTTTGCCGACAAGGTCAGCGCCCACATCAGCTGCTTTGGTAAAGATACCGCCGCCCAAGCGGGCAAAAAGCGAGATGAGTGATCCGCCGAAGCCAAGACCGATCAAGGCTTTGAGGTCGCCTGTAAGCCAATAAAATCCGCTGACGCCCAAGAGAGCAAGACCGACCACAAAAAGGCCGGTCACTGTTCCGCCTTTAACCGCAACGTCCAAAGCCTGCTTTAAGCCAGACTTGGCAGCCTCGGTCGTGCGCACATTGGCGCGGACCGAAACGCTCATGCCAATGTAACCAGCCAAACCAGACAAGATTGCGCCGATCAAAAAGCCTAAAGCCATTTTCCAGCCTAAGGTGAACCACAAAATAAATAAAATAACTACGCCGATCATGGCCACGACTTTATATTCGCGGGCCAAGTAAGCTTGTGCGCCTTCCTGGATGGCTTTGGCGATCTCAAGCATCTTGCCTTCGCCGGCTGGGCGCTTAAGGATCCAGCTGACCAGGTATCCTCCCCAAGCCAATGACAACAATGCGGCTACTAGCGCAAAAATTAACGATGCATTCATACTAAATTAGCGATTAGCAGTTAAAAATTAGCGGTTTATAATGCCCGCAGAATAACAAAATAGGGCTAAACCGTCAATAAATAACAGCTCTCGGCCTTGACAGAGCCAAAGATATAGCGTATATAAACTCCAGCCTGATTTTCGCTGTTTTGACTCTATAAACCACAGGAGAAGGGTGATGCAAAACAACCACACAAAGCGTCACGAACGCGAGCCGTTGGTTAAGGAGTTGTATGGACTCGGTCTCACGGCCAGGGAAATCACAACAATGGTCGATTGGAGCGAGGCGACCGTTGTCTCGGACATCCGCCGGCTCGGCGGGCTAAAGGCTTTTCCAAACAGGCCCACAAAATCCGAAATCTTTCCGGCAGTGATTCGGTGCTATGCCGAAATCGTCAGGGACTCGCCTACTGGACCACACCCAGTACGCGATGCAATTGCCAAGTGGCTACCTGAAAGCGAGTTCCAGGCAATGCTCTGCGGAATCGCCCTCATGACAAAACAGTTGAGCATGCCGTCGTATCCAACCGAAAAGCGCGGGCACGTAAGACTGATCCGCGAAATCTTCAACGTGCAATGGAACGACCATCTCTACGACCACCAGGGTGGAGTCGCTGACTTTTGGGTAAACTTCTTTTGTGAAATCGCTGACGACGTATTGCCCACGCCAAAAGGGCGGGGACAGTTGTGTCAGATGCTCGCCAAGTATGCACTCGCTGAGCGTCGAGCGCAGATCATGCCCATCTGGGACGACGAGGTGTTCTCGCTGATCGATGGGATCCTGAGCACGCTCCATCCGCACGAATACAGGGTCATCCAACTGAGATTTGGTCTTGGTAACGAAAAGCCCCTGACTTTCAACCAAATCGCCGAAGTCATGAGCTACCCGACCCCTGGACCACGACAGCTTGAAGTAAAGGCGATGAGAAAACTCCGCAAAGAAGTGTTTCGTCAACGCCTCGCTATCCTGATTCAACCGGTCGGAGACGCACTTCAGCGCATACTCACAAGTCGCAGACAAGCAAAAGAGGACGCGATACGCCTGTTCTCGGCGACCGAGACGGATGTTCTGGAGTTGCTCAAAGAAAAAACCGAGGACCTGAGGCTTTCAGTCCGGGCCACGAACCTTCTCGTGGGACACAAGTTGGAGTACATCGGCCAGGTCGTGCAACAGTCAGAGGCTGCTTACATGAAGACCAAGTACTTCGGTCGAAAGTACACAAGAGAACTCAAGAAAAACATCGAAGGCCTAGGGTTCTCGCTCGGCATGACAGCGGAAACCAACCCTGCTCTAGCCAAGTTCAACGAGTTCCTCAAGAACAGCCAATAGCTCCCCGGCATCTCTGCCGGTTTTTTATTTGCCTAATAATTTCTTCGCTATTTGAGCTTTCAACTCCTCGAGTCCTTCTCCTTTCCCGCCTTCGTCGAGACTTCGGCGGGCAGGTAGAGCTGAGACAAAAACCGGGCTAAAAGCTTTATATTTTTTAGTCAAAGCTGCTTTGGGGATTTTCTTAGCCTGGTCAATTTTATTGAAAACATAAATCTTTGGAGTCTCCCCCACGCCGAGCTGCTTTAAAATCTGTTCCACTTCTTCGATCTTCTCGTGCATGAATGGATCATTGATATCAATCACATGCAAAATCAGTTCCGCGTCAACTGTCTCTTCGAGCGTGGACTCAAACGCGTCAATCAGTTGCGGCGGAAGGTCTTGGATGAAACCGATTGTATCTGATAACAACACTTCACGTCCTACGTCGCTCGTCCCACGTCCCACGTCAGACGGAGGGAACCAGAGTTTAGCCACGCGCGTATCCAGGGTCGCGAAAAGCTCGTCTGCCACATAAGCGCCTTTGTGCGTGAGGGCATTCAAGAGCGAGGATTTGCCTGCGTTCGTGTAACCGACGATGGACGCGGTCTTTAAGCCCAAACGGTCGCGCCTGGCACGATGCACGCCGCGCGTATTGGATATTTTTTCCAATTGTTTTTTGATAAAGCGCTCTTGCTCAGCCAAATGGCGCTTCATTATCTCGATATTTGTTTCGCCTAAGCCGCGCGTGCCAATGCCGCCGGCTTGCTGGGACAATTCCATGCCCATGCGGAAGATGCGCGGGCCCATGTGGCGGATGCCAGCCAAACTGATCTGCAATTTAGCCTCGGCCGTGGTCGCATGCTTGTGAAAAATCTTTAAGATCATGTCTATGCGGTCCCAAACAGCGATATGATCGCGCTCCACGCGCTTTTCAATATTGTAAATCTGATGCGGCTTCAGAATATTGTTGACCACGATGAGTTCAACTTTCTCCTTCTTGGCCAGCTCCACGATTTCTTCAAGCTTGCCTGAACCGATAAACGTTTTGTAATCAGGCGTGGCGCGGCGCTGGATTATTTTGACCACTACCATGCCGCCATAAGTATGCGTCAAAGATTCAAGCTCATGGATGCGCCGCTCTGCGACTGTCTTTTCCATTAAAGATGGAATGACATCCACCAAAATGGCGCGTGGTTTAAGTGATATCATAATCAACCGAAATATTTAAACAGAATTCCGCACACAAGTCCAAAAATCACTCCGCCTATCACATCAATCAAGTCATGCGCTTTGAGGCGCACGCGCGACCAGCCCACGGCAATGGGCCAAAGCAACAGCAGCCACGACCACCAGCGGACTTCGGGCACTAAAAAGACCCAAAACACGATCATGACTGCGGCGACTACGTGCGAGCTAGGGAACGAATAGTTATACGTCTTTACGATAGCTGTTTCGCCGCGCATGGCTGGGCGTTTTCTTTTGACAATGAATTTGAAGAATTCCGAAGCTAGGACCGGGACTAAAACCCAAAGCACGAATTGGAACCATTTGACCGTGGACAAAGGGTGCAACAATAAAATCAAAAGCGTAACCAGTGTCATGCCCCACCAGCTGCCGATCATGCTGATTATTCGTGCGAAGATGGTCCGCTTTTGTCCTTGCATGATTACAGTGTAGCTTGAAGCTCAGGGCATGACCACCCCTTTTGTCATTGCGAGCCAACGGCGTGGCAATCTCTTACTCATTAACTGAAGTACATCTGTATCTCAGTATGAGATTGCTTCACTGCTCGTTCGCAATGACAACGGTAGAGTTAACGCGCTGGTGCGGGTAAGGTGCGTACACCTCCTCCACTGCCGCTTGAACCGCCGCCTTCATAGTAGATGGGTTCAGGTTGGACTATTTCAGGATAAGCGACTTTGCTTTGCAATTTCAGATCATTCAAGTGATTCAAGTAGATGCCTGAGTTTGAAAAAGTCAGAAGTGAATCACCAGTGTAAAGCACGCGGCTGACATCCTGATCATATGAGCCGTAATAATAGCCTGATTTCAAGAACGCTTGATCGTCCGTATGATGCGTGACGCGCCCCAAGAATTCAAAGCCCTTGTCCAAGGTCAGACGATAGACATACGCGCCCTGGAAAGTGTAATCGCCATAAGCACTGCCTGCGTATTCGGATTGGCTCTTGATCTCAGGCGAGAGCTCGGCCAAGCGAATAGGCAATGACAAAATCTGTTTGGTCGGCGAATACAAGAAAGCTTTGTG
>JBAYJJ010000032.1:0-14336 GCA_041665165.1 Patescibacteria group bacterium
ACTGTGATTACAGCTTCAGAGATCTTTTCGCCGATGCGCGCTTCAGTATCTGCCTTGAGCTTTTGCAGAACCATGGCCGAAATTTCTTCTGGCGAATATTCCTTACCGTTCATGATTATGCGCACGCCTTCGCCGCTCTGCACGATTTTGTACGGCAACCAGGCTTTGTCGCGTTGTACTTCTGCGTCATTCCAGCGGCGGCCGATCAAGCGCTTGATGGAAAACAAAGTATTCTCCGGGTTGACTGCGGCTTGGCGCTTGGCCAGCTGGCCGACTAAACGTTCACCGTTTTTTGAGATAGCCACAACCGAGGGCGTGGTGCGCGCGCCTTCAGCGTTTTCGATGATTTTTGGCTGGCCGCCTTCTACGATGGCCATGCACGAATTTGTCGTACCCAAATCAATTCCGAGTATTTTAGACATATATTATTGTGTCATTGCGAACGAGCAGTGAAGCAATCTCATACTGGCACACTGAAGTACTTCAGTTAATTGGTAAGAGATTGCCGCGCTAGCGCTCGCAATGACAAAGTAGGGTTGATTATTGTGTTACGTTAATTTTAATTGATTTGGAGTGGGAATCATCAGACTTGGGGATCATGACTTTGAGGATGCCGTTGTCAAAACTAGCTTCGGCTTTATCCTCTTGGATCATGGTCGGCAAAGGTATCTGCCTGTAAACCTGGCCGGCGCGGATCTCTTTGCGATAGTAATTCTTCTCATCGACTTCGGTCTTGCGTTCTGATGTGCCGCGAATGGTGAGGAAACCGTTTTGGATTTCCAGGCTCACGTTCTTGGGGTCAGCGCCTGGCAATGGAGTCTCAATGATCACGGCCTTATCTGTCTCATACATGTCCACCGGCGGGATCAGGCCTTGCCTGGAAACCGGGACCATGGGTACGTCCTTGAAAAAGTCGTCCATCTTGTCAAAAGAGTCGAAGAATGGCGACCAACGAGTAATGTTATTCATATTTCATGTGTCATTGCGAACGAGCAGTGAAGCAATCTCATACTGGCACACTGAAGTACTTCAGTTAATTGGTAAGAGATTGCCGCGCTAGCGCTCGCAATGACTAAGGTTTTAAGGTAGATTATTAGTTGTTTTTGAGTTAACGACTACCTTCGCTGGGCGAAGCGTCTTGTTCTTTAGTTTCCACCCAGGTTGGATTATTTTGATGATTTCATCTTCTTCTTTTTCAGGATCCTGTTCTGTGCTGACTGCTTCGTGCATTGCAGGGTCAAAACCGTTTTTTGTTTCTATGTGCTCAAGTCCGATTGACCTGAAAGCCTGTTCCCAGAGCTGTTTGACTGCCTTTATGCCCGTTATCCAATTTTGAAGTTTCTTTTTGTCCTCGTCAGCCAAGTTTGAGATGTCTGGCACGTGCTCAAGAGCTGTCTCAAAGTGCTCGATGGCCGGCAACAGCTCGTAGAGCAGATTCTCGTTCGCATATTCCGCGATTTCCACTCGTGATTTTTCGAAATCTTTTTTCAAGTTGTCATAATCTGCTTTTGCCCTTTTCCATCCATCCAGATATTCCTGACACTTGGCGTCCATCACGTCCTCTGAGTCCTGGGTCACTCTTGTCACTTGTGACTTGTCACTTGTATCTTTGGGATTAGTCATAAAGTTGTGAAATCTTCTCGATTAATGAAATTGAAAGGCTGTAATCCATGCGCATGGGGCCGAGAATGCCGATCAAGCTGCCGTCAGGCTGAGAAACGATCACGCTGGAGCACATTGGGCCGAATGGGCATTCATTGCCGATCAAGGCTGTCGGATGTTTGAACTCTGCTTGCCTGAGTTTGATCAGCACTTCATCCAAACGATCCAGCACATCGCTCATGGAAACAATGCGGTTCCAGTCCTTGAATTCTGATTGGCCGAAGAGGTTAGACAAGCCAGTGTAATAACTGTCTGCTTCACCCAAGCCGACTACAACTGCATTCTGCGCCAAATCAGCCGCACAGCGGGCCAAAGCTTTTATGCGGCGATTGTCTGTTGCATCATTTTTGGCCGCACCGTCTAATTCAGTAATTTCTTTTTTGGACAGGGCACGCGGCTTAAGCAAGTTATCAACGTAATATTGATAGCCTTTTTCAGTCGGCAATCTGCCCGAAGATGTGTGAGGCTGCATGATATAACCCAGTTCTTCAAGTTCAACAAAATAATTCCGGATAGTAGCCGGGCTTACATCTAATTTGCACTTGGCGACCAAATGCTGGGACCCGACTGCTTCGCCGGTTTCTATGACTTGTTCAATTAATTTTTTGAGGGTGGCTTTTAGATGTTCTTCCATACGTTCGACGTACCCAGAGTCAGACGGCGGGTACTTAGCACTCAAAACCTGTGAGTGCTAACAGGATACCTATATATAAAAAGTCCGTCAAGGCGGGAAAAAGGGCTAAAATAAGGCTTAGGACTAACTCTATCTAAATCTTTCCCTTACCTCAAGGGAAAGACTTCTATTACTTGGTGGACTTAGCCCTCTCTTGGGATAAGGGAGGGCGACAAACGAATGTGAGTAGGAGGGTTAGTCTATTCGTACTGTAAGGCCTCAATCGGGTTGAGTTTGGCAGCGCGCCTGGCCGGGTAATAGCCAAAGACCAGGCCGATGGCAGTTGAGACGCCAAGACCTAAGGCCACAGCTCCCCAAGGGATGGTATAGGCCCAGTCGCCTAAGCCAGTAAGCCTCAAGATAGACACTCCGCCCCAAGATATGATGATCCCGCTGATGACGCCGATGATGCCGCCTAAAACGCAAATCAAGATCGCTTCGGTCAAAAATTGTCCAAGAATATCGCCTTCATGCGCGCCAACTGCTTTGCGCAAACCGATTTCGCGCGTGCGCTCTGTCACGGACACGAACATGATGTTCATGATGCCGACTCCGCCCACGACTAAGGAGATGGCAGCCATGGAAGTCAGCAAAATCTGCAGAATCGATCCGATGATGCCGGCGCGCTGCATAATATCTTCTTGACCCGCGATAAAGAAGTCGTCTTTAGCCAAATCCCCGGTAGGGTTGTCCAGGTTATGCGCATCGCGCAAAGTCGCCATGATCCTTTGTTTGGCCTCGGCTTGCGACAGATTGCCGATCTTGATGGTCATGTATTGCAGATAATCCGTACCCATTTCGCGCATCAAGGCAGTGACAGGAACGTAGATTTGCTTGTCCAAATTAGTGAAGAACCTGGTGCCAGCTGGTTTCATGATGCCTACCACGCGATAAGAAGATTTGTTGATCTTGATTCTTTTGCCGATTGGATTTTCCTGGCCAAACAAATCCCTAGCCTCATCACTGCCCAAAACCGCAATCTTGGAATCACTTTCAACATCATCTGATGTTATGAATACGCCCTGGTCGACTTGGGTATCAAAAATAACCATTTGGGCTTCGGTTACGCCTGCAATCTGCAAACGCTTGCTTTCGCCTGCATATTCCACCAGCATGCTGGACATGGTGTTTGCGCCCACTGATCCGACCCAGCTCAGCTGTTTGATCTTGTTATAGTCCTTCATGGTCAAAGTCTGCTTGACCGAAGTGGTCGGAGGCCCCGACCCTGTACCGCCATCCCCTGCTCCATTGCGAACGATCACCAGATCAGATCCGAACGACGCGACTTGGGACAAAATCAATTTTTCGGCTGCTTGGCCCACGGCCAACATCAAAATCACGGATGCGACGCCGATCACAATGCCGAGCACAGTCAAAACCGCGCGCCCTTTGTTGCGCATCAAGCTCATCCAGCTCATTTGTACTATATCGCGGACATGCATATTTAGTCGTTGGCGCGCATGGCGTCGATTGGATTAAGTTTTGCAGCGCGGCGCGCAGGGATGTAGCCGAAGAAAACGCCGATCATGGTGGAGACGAGCACTCCCAGGATGATTCCGCTCAGCGAAATCGTGAAGATCCAGCCTTGCTGATACTGCGAGATGATCTGGATGGTGAGCCACGACAGGAATGTGCCGAAAACAACGCCGGCTGCGCCGCCCAAGACCGTCAAAACCACGGCTTCGGACAAGAATTGCCCTAGGATGTCGCCATGCGTTGCGCCGACTGCTTTGCGCAAACCGATTTCCCTGATGCGCTCCGTGACTGTGACGAACATGATGTTCATGATGCCTATACCGCCGACCAAAAGCGATATGGCCGCGACAGCTGACAGCAAAATGCCTAAAATGCCTGTGATTTGTCCGACGACTTGGATCGCTTCTTCTTGGCTCACCACATGGAAATCGTCTTTGGAATAGATTTTTTCCGGATTTTCTATATTGTGCAGATCCCGCAGGAGGTCCTCTACGTTTGTTTTCGCCAGAGCCATTGTGATGGTTGGCTGTTTCTGGACCACGAAATACGTAAAATGGTCTTTATGGTATGCATCCATTACGCTGGTGGCCGGAATGTAAACCATCTCATCCAAATTCTGGAAAAACTTTACACCTAGTTTGTCCATTACGCCGATCACGCGATAGTTGACTTTACCTAGTTTGATGCTTTTGCCCAACGCTTCTTCTTGCCCAAAAAAGTTTTCAGCCAAAGAATGGCCCAGAACGACTACGCGGGCATGGCTATCCACTTCGTCCTGGGTAAAGAATATGCCTTTTTCCAAGTGATAATCGCCGATCGTATAATCTTCAGGCAAGGTTCCGATGATGGAGACGTTCTTGCTCTGTCCGTTCACTGTCAGCAAATCAGTCTGGAACAGTTCTCCGCTCGCGGCCTTGACCCAAGGTTCTTTTTGGATGCGCTTCAGATCCTTCATGGTCAAGGTTTCTTGCGGGGTAAAGGACATGCTCGTATCTTCGCGCGGGCCGTTGTTTATAATCAGTTGGTCAGAGCCGAACGAAGAAATTTGGTTTAAGATGTACAGCTTTGCCGAATCGCCGATGGACAAAGACAAAATCACGGCAGCAATGCCGATGACAATTCCAAACATGGTGAGCAATGACCTGCTCTTTGTCCTAAGTAAGCTCTGCGCTGAGCTTGTAGCGAGGTCAGAAAACTTCATTTGAGTATTTGGTCTTCTGAGGCAGTACGTCTGTTCTTAACGGCCTCGTCAGACACGATATTGCCGTCCATTAATCTTATGATGCGTTCCGCATGTTCGGCAGTGTATGTTTCGTGCGTAACCAAGATAATGGTGTGTCCATGCTTTTGGTTCAATTCCTGCAGCAAGTTCATGATTTGGATGCCGGATTTGGAATCTAAGTTGCCGGTCGGTTCATCAGCGAAAATGACAGCTGGCTTGCGGATTAAGGCACGCGCTATTGCCACTCTCTGTTTTTCGCCGCCGGATAATTGGTTTGAGAGATTGGTGATACGATGCGCCAATCCCACGGAAGCAATCGCGTCCTTGGCCATTTCATCGCGTTTTGAAATCGGTACATTGGAATACAGCAAAGGCAAACGCACGTTTTCCAGTACAGTCGCCTTAGGCAATAGATTGAATGCCTGAAACACGAATCCGATTTTTTCGCCGCGCATGCTTGCCAGCTGGGCATCATCGAATTTGGTCACATCTTCGCCGTCAAATTCATACAAGCCAGTACTGGCCACATCCAAGAAGCCCAAGATGTGCATCAAGGTTGATTTGCCTGAGCCTGAAGGGCCCATGATAGCCAGGAATTGGCCTCTTGGGACTGAAAAATTCAGGCCATGCAAGACAGGCGTAACAACACCGTCATTTTCGTATTGCTTAAACAGATCCTTAACGCGAATGACGTCACTGTTCGCTGAGGCTACTTTGGAATCGTTCATAGAATTATTTTGTGTCATCTTAATACCCTCGTCATCTCGAGCGTCAGTCGAGAGATCTCGGAAGCAGACGTTACCCAGTCACGCTGGATTCGGAGATTTCTCGACTCCGCCCAGCTACGCTCGAAATGACAAAAAGGGTGGTGCTCAGGATGACAGGTTTTGTTATTGTCCTGATTCACTTACCACGATCTTATCGCCGACAGCTACGCCTGAAGCGGCTTGGACCTTGCCCTCATCGCCCTTGAGCCCGATCTGGATATTCCTTTGTTCTGGTTTGCCATCAACCATCACGCGTAAAGACTTCTGGCCAGTCGCAGTATCTGTTTTAATGGCGCGTAAAGGCACGATGATCGCATCATCAACAGTTCCTGTGGTGACAATCACATTGGCCGTCATGCCTGGTTTGACGTCTTTGCCGTTTGGATCAAGTGATACGCGGATTTTGTAGTAGATAGCATCCTGGACTTTCGTTTGGTCTGGATCCTCAGCCGTGACAGTGCCGGCAAACTTCACATCATCGCCATAAGAATCCAAAGTAATGACGCACGTCTGACCGACCACGACTTTTGCGATATCTGCTTCCGGGACGTTGGCTTCAATGTCATAAGATTGGGTGCCGACCATGCGGATTTCGGCCACATTGGGCGAGATTTCTTCGCCGATATCAGCAATGACCTCGGAAACTGTTCCATCAACCGGGGCAATTATCCTGGCATTGTTCAAGTTTTCAGCTGCTTGGTCGCGAGCTACGGCCGCATCTTGGACCTGGGCCTGCAAAGACGCGATATCAACCTGGCGTGGTTTGGCTTTCTTGAGGTCTAAAGCTGCCTTGGCATTGTCCAACGAAGCTTTCTGGATGGATACCGCCGATTGGGCAACGCTCAAATTAGTTTGGACTGAAGCAACTGCTGCATCATAAGCAGCCTGAGCTGTCTTTACCGCGTCCTGCAGTTTTTTGATATCCGACACATTGCCCAAGACTGCACTTTGCATGCTTTGCCTGGCTGCCACGACTGATGTCCTTTGGGCTGAGACCGCAGTATAGTCCGCATCGATGATTGTTTTTTTGGCTGTGAGGTCTGTGCTCGTGAAGTAAGAAGATGTGATGCTGTTAGCTAAAACAGTCTTCACATCCAAGAGATAGGCTTGAATATCGTCGATTGCATCAGAAACTTTATCAGCCGCCGCGAGTATGTCTGTCTGAGTCGATGCTGACCCAAGCGTATTGACTGCTTTTTCAGCTGCGATTTTCATGGGCTTGGCAGCTTGATAGGAGCTTCTAGCCTCTTCGATCGAACCTGACTGCAAAATGCCGAGATATTGCTTGTAGGTTTGGTTGCTGGCCGTATCATCAAAACCAATGATCGCATCGCCGTCCACCAAGGCTGTATTCATTGATCCCAAGGCCGTCTCCAAGCTTGTGCGGGATGATTCGATCGCGTTCTTCAAAGCTTGATCGGAAATAGATCCGGAGTTGGCCAGGTTGTTGCGGGCAGTATCCAGAGCGATTTGGGCTGTGGTGATGCTGGCTTTATTCGTTAACTCTATATTCTGATAATCTGCGCTGGCTTTATCATAAGCCGCTTGTGCTTGAGCAACAGTAGTTTCAGCCAACCGAATCGACTGGGCTGACTCGCCGGCGTTTTTTGCATTAAGATTCGCTTGGGCAATGGCCAAAGCCGCTTCAGACCTTCTGAGCGCGAAAATCAAATCCTCGTCTTTCAGTTCTGCCAGGATTTGGTCTTTTTTGATCTTGTCGCCGACTTTCACGTCAACTTTCTTTAAAGTACCTGAGGCTTTGAAAGCTAAATCGATTCTGGCGGCTGGTTTGATTTCGCCGGTCACTTCCACGGTTTGGCTCAGTTTGCCCTGGACAACGTCAACAGTTTCGTAGGTGGTGACTTTTGTCGCAGTACTGCGTTGGTAAAAGTAGCCTCCGCCGATAATGAGGATGACCAGTATGATATAGAAGCTCTTTTTCTTGAAAATTGATGGTATTGCCATATTTTTACTTGATAATGTCCTCCATTTGCTGCTTAAGATGCGTCATGAATTCTTTGGCATGCTCCATAGGAATCAAAGCCATGCCGTGTTTATGCGTGGCTAAAACAATAAAACGATCCCCGACCTTAAGCTCAAGTAGGTCGCGGATTTCTTTTGGGATAACAACTTGCCCGCGCTCACCTATAGTGGTAGTAGCGAAACAAGGCTTCTCCAGTTCTGTCTTTTTTACCATACAATATGAATAGTATGATTTTTCTGAGAAGTTGTCAAGACTGTTTATTCCATTGCTCAACTAAGGCATTATATTGACCTCCACGGTCAAATTCGTTCTTAAACAAGCCAAAGCTGGCGCAGGCTGGAGAAAGCAGGACTGCGTCCCCTGGCTTAGCCTCTGTGACGCAAGCATGGAACGCATCAGCCAGTGTGTCATGCGTATCAAAAACCAGTTTTTGCTTTTTGAGTGCTGCAGTGAACTTGTCCAGCGCCGTACCAATCAATACGTGTATTTTAATGTTTTTGCCTTTAATGACTTTGGCCAGAGGGCTAAAATCCAAACCCTTGTCTGCCCCGCCGCAAATCCAATGCACTATTCTTGACTCTTGTAACTTGTAACTTGTAACTTTTCCAATCGGATGGGCGAAGGCGTTCAAAGCGGCGATGGCTGCGTCGGGTGTTGTGGCTGTGGTGTCATTGATGAAAGTGATTCCGTTTTTGACTGCAATCTTTTCTTGTCTAAATGGCACGCCTCCAAATTTCATCAAGGACTCTTTAACTCCTTTTAGATTTGCTCCAGCTGAGAAAGCCGCGACAACTGAACCTAAGGCATTCATTATATTATGTTCACCGATCAAGCCGATGTCCGAGACCGGCAAAATTTCGGTCGCTTTGCCTTTTATCAGCGCTATGATCTTCCCCTTAGCGATCCAGGCGCCGAGCTTTGTAGTTTTGGAATTGGGCGCCCACAAGGGAGTGCCCCGACGGGGATGCCCAGATGAAAAGCCAAGCACTTTCCCTGGCGCCTCATCTACATATGATGATACGAATTTGTCGTCCAGATTCGGGATGAACAGGTCGCCTGGTTTTTGGTTGCGCATGATTTGCGCTTTGGCCTCTGCATAATCTTCCAAACCATCGTAAGTATTCAAATGATCGCTCATCACATTGGTCCAAACAGCAATTTTCGGCGAGATGCCGTTTAAGCCGCAAGTTTCTAAAAGCCAACTTGAGAGCTCAATGACTGCAATGTCGGTTTTTTTAGCTTCATCCAAAAATGTTAGCGGCGAAACCGTGATATTGCCGCCGACATAAACCTTCTTGCCCGATCTACGCAGCATGTCCGCTATCCACGCTGTGGTCGTACTCTTGCCGCGCGTGCCTGTAATACCAATCGTCAGGCATGTAGCTTTTTCCAAAAAAATCGTGATGTCATTGATCAGCTGCTTGTTCAGATGGACAGCGCGTTTAAATAGCAGGTTCTGTCTGCGCACCCCTGGATTTTGGACAATGACGTCTGCCCAGTCAACATCTTCTATCCTTTCGCCGCCCAAATGAAATTGCACGTTTTTATAAACTTCCAGTGTTCTAACGTTCTCGCCAATCTGTTCAGCTGTCTTCAAGTCAGTCGCCAAGACATCGTGCCCTTGCTTGGCGAAATAGATCGCGGACGAGACTCCTGTGCCTTGCGGATAACTTCCTAAACCAAGGATTAAAACCCTTGAATGTCGAATATCCGCTTTGCTGAATTTCGAATTTCGTTTCTTGTTTTTTGCGATATTCGATATTCCATATTCCATATTCGTTTCAGTTGCGTGAGAGGTCATAGCGGATATCTTCTATCTTGCGTAAGTGCTGTTTTGATTGGTCAAACTTGCTGCGCAATGATCCTGTGAGGTCTAAAGCAGCCAAGAGTTCAACGATATCAAGGACGACTGCATGAGCGCGATCAACTGCTTTTGCATCGTGCTCAGTCGCCATCAACACGGCATAGCGTGCGATTTCGCCTGCGCAATCAGACAGCCCGCCCAAAATCGCATCTGGCTCGTCTTTACATTCATCCGGCACAGTGATTTTGCCTTTCAAAAAGGATTCAAACAGCCAGGCTTCGGCAAACTCTTCCATGGCCGCGCGCCAAACCCCTTCGCCAGCCAGCTGAGGATTTTTCTTGATGATGCTTTGGCCGAGTCTGATCGATGCGCGCGCCTGGTCCAACAGCTTCCTTTCCGCATCATTGCGGTGTGAAGAAAAAATTGCCCTTTTGGACAAGTTCAAAGCCTCTTGAGCTGCTGCAATCAAGTGCTTGCGTTCAATTTCCAGGTGCTGCTTGTGCTTTCCGATTGCGGATAAGGTTATGGTCATATGCTTTGGCTTTGGATTTATAGACTTCTTCAACATGCCTTACGACTGCATCCCAGGAGTAAAGGCGCTTGATTATTTCTTGGGCTCTTTCCCCGCGTTCTTGCGCTCCAAGGGGGTCATCTAATACCCACTGCATGGCTTTTACCAGGGCTTCGATATTGCCGACCTTGAAGCTGATGCCTGAGTGATCAATCAGCTCAAGATTTTCCGGGATATCGCTCATGACCACGATCTTGCCGTATGACATGGCCTCAAGCACTGCGACAGACAGGCCTTCGCTGCGCGATGGGTGGATCAAGGCCGAGCAATTCGCGATCAGTTCTTTCAGTGTCTCGCCTGTCTGATGTCCGGTGAAGATTATCCTCTTGTCTCCTTTAGCCAAACGATACAGCTCTTCGGCGTATTTATTGTCATCAAAAGACGCACTGCCTGCGATCACTAATTTTTTGTTGGTATCCAACTTCTTGAAAGCCTTGATCGCATCATCTTGGGCCTTGTGCGGCACTAAGCGCGCCAGACTGAAGAAATAGTCATTCGGTTCCAATCCGAATTCACTGAGTTTAGTGTGTTTGACTTCCCCGCGCTGGACTTCTACGCCATTCGGTATCTGGTAGGTCTGCACGTGGAACATCATCTTGCACAAGAGCTCTAAACCGTGGGACGTGGTGATGGTCGCATGCGGGAACTTGCAGGCTGCCCATTCGCCGAAGGCCAAATACATGCGCGTCAGCAGACCCCATTTCTCGTGGAATTGGTCGCGGCTGTGGAATGTTACGATTGTGCGCGCCTTGCGTTTGAAGATCCGGGGTATCCAGCACAAAGTGGCTGGGCCCACGCCATGGTAGTGCAAGACATCGAACGGCTCGCCAATGGCATGCAGCGTGGAAAGGAAGACGTGCGTAATGGCATCGAAGTTCTTGCGGTTCCAGGAGGGTATGGTAACGATTTTGATTCCGTCCAAGGTCTTTTTGTTCTCTGGATTAGCGTATTTGCGCACATAAACCGTCACATGGTGGCCGCGCGCAACAAGATGCCGCGCAAGGTGTTCCACATGCGTTTCTACGCCCCCGCCAACGGGGTTTAGGCTTGGGAGCCCCTTGGCTCCGATCATGGCAATGCGCATCTTGATATTTCTGCGGTATTCAGATACTATTGTACCGCAAATCCGCGCCTAGTGCTATACAGGCGCGAGTGAAGCGAGCGCCTGCCTGCGACAGACAGACGCTGCACTCGTCACGAGTGCAAAAACTGCGTATTTTCACTCGTTCCTCGTTTGCGCCTGTAGCTCAGTGGTAGAGCAGTGGCCTTTTAAGCCAATGGTCGTGGGTCCGATCCCCACCGGGCGCACCACGTAAAAAACCGCTATGTTCAAGGCGGTTTTTTACGTGCCCCGTGACGCGTAAGATAAGTCGTTTTGCGTTTTACGGGGCAGTAACTTAAAAGCGGTTTCACCGCGTAAAGCGCCGTGGGCCGCCACGCGGCCTTTACGGCGTGGCACCGCCATAGTCGATCAGTTGGCACTTTACGGGGCGGTTTCACGCAGCGTGCCGTTAGCCAAAAGCTTTTACGGCATGGCGCCAACGTTATAAAATAGAGCTATATGTTCTTTGTTTACATCCTCGAAAACCAAAAAGACCATGAGTGGTACATCGGCTACACAGACGATATTGATTGCCGCCCAGCAGAACACGAGCGTGGTCAGACTCGATCAACGGCTAATCGAGGTCCATTTGTGCTTATTTATTACGAAGCTTATTTGAATAAAATGGATGCCTTGGGCCGTGAAAAGTTCCTCAAAAGCGGGGCCGGACATCGCTTTGTAAAGAAGCAACTGAGCTATTATTTTGGAAAATAGACTCTAATAATCGAAGAATAACCCTTGACCTTTCCTGCGAATTTCGCTAGTTTGGAGCCAGTTCATTCGGCAACAATAAGGAGGTTGCCATGGATAAGTTTGTCCTGGCCCTTAGCATTACTGCAGCCTTGTTGCACATCGCGGCCTTTGTGATCTACAACCGACAAATGTCACTGGGTACATCAACCCCAATCTCCGCGACCTGGACTCTCTGGGCTGTCCTGACGATCATGAATTCAGCCAGTTACTTGGCCATGAGCCACGATCTTATCAAGAGCTTGTTGCCCTTGGCCAGTTCAGCAGCCTGCTTGATAACGTTCGTCAGCGCCCTGACCAAGGGCAAGTTCGAAAAGGCTGACCCGATCGACAGGTTGATTCTGCGGCTCGGTTTGCTCTCAGGCCTGATATGGTGGGGTTTTGATACAGCGACATTCGCCAACCTGATCCTTCAGGTCTGCATCGCTCTGTCATTCATCCCGACCTTCAGGGGAACCTGGTCCAATCCCAAAACCGAGAAGCCACTGCCTTGGTTCATCTGGGGTTCGGCCTACATCTTCTCGATCTGTGTCGTTTGTCTGCGCTGGCGCGGCCAACCCCAAGACTTCGTCTACCCGATCACGGGTTTGATCATGCACGTTACCGTGGGTATGCTGTCGCTCAGAAGAGCCCCGAACGCGCTCAATAGCCTCTCATCAGCAGCTTGATGGGAGGCCTTTTTATAAAGTACAAACCCTTGACACGTGTGACGTCACATGCTACATACTACACGAAGTCGGACCGTACAAACCTAGAAAGGATTGCACCATGAATGCCCAAGAAAGTCGCGTAAGCTATAACGAGGCCACTTCGATCAAAGTCGGACGATTGCTCATTGCCAAGGGATTCTGTCCCGCCTCGTGCATCGGCGAGAGTCTTGTCACGCTGGATCATTCTGATTCCGTGGGTATCCTGTACAAGGATCCAGAGCTGAAGACGCGCAGCTTCTTCTTCGGCCTCATCAAGAAGGAACCGCGTCGGGTCTTTATTGGCACGATTTGGTTCAGCAACGCGCTGCGCAACGCCGACGAAAACAATTGGGTCTTCGAAGTTCAAGGCCGAAAATATGTCGAGATGCTCAAGCGTCTGGCCGAGGAAATAGCTTCAGTCTGCAACGTCAAAATCGACTTGCGCCTCACCCAGGAGCAACCTGAGGTCGAACACTTCTTTTCTGACATCTCTGGTGACTAGCCGAAAGACAAGCTCACGGCCACCTGACGCCAATCTGCAAAAATTCAGCCTACTCCTCGACGATCGTCGAGGGTTTTTTTACCCGTCATTCCTAATCCCCGGCCTCCGTTGAATAGATTACACATGGAGGACAGCGTGAAAAACTCAAGACCGCACGTTATCTGCCTGGCAGTCTGCGCTTTTATTTTCGTCTGCATGATGCTCTTTCCTTCGCTTTCTACCTTTGAGCCGCTGCGTGCCATTTTCAGAGAATGGACATATGTGGCCATTGAGCTCCTTTTGTTCATTTCCATAATCGCCATCCTCACCCTCGGCTTTCTGGCTGACCCGTCGCGCCGCGACAAAGATGGCAACGTCAACTTCTCGTGGCCGCCTTAATCCTCTTCGCTTCTCCCTTAATAAGGGAGACTTTTTGTAATTCTAATTAATTAAATTTTAAAGTCTCCTTTCCTGAAATACGGAATGATTAATTGCTGATTAATTCAAAAAGGAGAAGCGAAGAGGATTAAACCAAATAACCTTGACACTTTGTGATAAAAAAGCTTAGATATCCGCACAAAAGGAGGTTTCACAATGCCGCTCATTACGGGAACCAACATTTCGCCTCTCATGCCGGACATGTCATCAGGACATGACGACCCTCAATACGTTTGGAGGGATGACCTTAGGAAGATACTAGGAAAGGTGACTTGCGACTTCTGGCAACTCAACGAAGGTGATGTCACCTTCTGCTTCCCTCATGATCCTTCTACGCCTAGCCCGCCGAGCGCGCCGTCTCCAGTCGCTACGTTGGTCGTATCGCTCCTGTACAAACTACCCGACCGCACGTCCAAGCGCGTCAAGAGATTCAGGCTGGCATTGGGCAAGGCCTGTTGCGAGTATTTGAACAACCAGCGCGGTACCACGAACGCAAAGGTGGAAGTCAAGGTCGAGCTCTGCGACCCCGATGACGTCACCCTCGTTGGATAGTCTCAAATCCCCCTCGATCCCCCTTTCTGTCCTCCTCCGCTAAAGCTTCGGCGGACAGGCTAAAGGGGGCTTTTTGTACGTTAAAGTCTCCTTTCCTGAAATACGGAATGATTAATTGCTGATTAATTCAAAAAGGAGAAGCGAAGAGGATTAAACCAAATAACC
>JBAYJJ010000033.1:0-14158 GCA_041665165.1 Patescibacteria group bacterium
AGTAAGTTTTGTCTTGCGCTATCCAAATTGTACCAATTACGATGAGGAACAGAGTCTGGCCTGCACGAGCGAAAGAGAGGCTTTTGACCTTGATGCAACGGTGGATCGCATAGTCCAAACCGTAAGATGATATAATTACCGCAATTAGGGCGGTAGAATCAAAATGCGGTAAAATTCCGATAGGAACAGAGTAGTAAGTTATTTTAAGTGGTTCCACAGTCAATCAGGCATCAATTAATTAAATAATTTGGCCGCCGCTTCCATTTCGTAAGGCTTCCAGCCTTCCAGAATAATGGTTCTAACGGCGTTCAAGGCTTGCATACCCAACTGAATTTTCGGCTGCTTTACGTGCAGAATTTTTCGGATAATCCCAATTTTCAATTTTTTTGCCAATATACACAATCCCATCGATCAAAGGTATGAAGTTTAAGAAATTTAAGGGTGGGGGATAGAACGGCGAAACTTCGCACGTTTCAAATCCTGCGCGTTCACATGTGAAACGAAGTGTTTTTGCCGAGAAGGCATTGATGTGGTCTGCATGAATGTAGCCGCTGAAGCGTTTGCCGATAACCGGCATTTTTCTTAAAAAAGCCAGCCATGAAATCGTGGGCACATAAACACAGATTAATCCGTCAGGGCCAAGCATATTGTGCATTCTCCTAAGCAGGACATGCGGCGAATCCACATGCTCCAATAAGGCCGAACACCAAATAACCTCAACCTTTGGCAAATCCGCTAAAGAATCAGCAACAGCATTGCGTTGATAGACGTTTAAGCCTAATGACCTGGCAAAACTTGCATAACCAGGGATGACCTCAATCCCATATGACCCCTCAGAACAATACAACAGATTCGTGCCATAGGAGCAACCGACATCGCAGAGGATTTTTTTAGTGATGTTATATTTTTTATCAACAGCCCTAAACAGATAACGCGGAGCATTTTTGAAGAATTTATTATATATTCGAAGGTTCTCCTCTTTGGAATAGCATCCCTTGTGTAACACGAGTTCAGAAAAATCTTTTTGGGTGTCCATATTATTTTATTGACCTGTTATTTGACTGCGTACATGTTAAAGCCGCTGGTTTGGTTGCTGCGGATCTTGCCTGATTTTCGATCCAGCCAATTGGCTATCTTGTTGCAGAATTTGAAGCGGCCAAGAGGGGACAGGTATATCCAGGTTTCAATGGCGCCGCGCACGCTTTGTATCTCGCGCGTGGTAAATATTTTACCCAATTCATCTAAGCCGTCTTTGGTAAAACGCCAGTAATCATCATAATACGGCTTCATGGGGTGATAGTAATACAGGAACGGCACGTACAGGTAGAGCTGGCCGCCAGGTTTCAACACTCGGTACATTTCTCGCATTGCCAAAAAAGGATTTTTCACATGTTCCAGCACAGCCATGCAAATGATGGCATCAATTGAATTGTCTTCAAACGGGAGGGCGTGGATATCGCCCACGATATCAGGATTGTAATCAGGAACAGGATCAAGGACTTTGTAGTCGACCTGCTCGACAAGCGGCCTCAGCCACTCACGCGAAGGGTCGTAGCGGTTGTTTTTTTGCTTAGAGATCCTAAGGCCGCCGCCGATATCAATGACAGTTATGGGCTGGCCAAGCATGATTTTCATTTTTTCTTCAAAAAATCTGTCCCAGGGCGTGTTGGCCATATTGCCATAATCTTAGACGTATCTGTTGTTTATGGCAATAAACTAAGCGGTTTATGATACTTCCCTTTTTGCTCTTGGGGTGATAATATTTCGCCAACCTACCATTATATGAACACGCAACAAAAAGAGGCCCTGGACTATTTTGGTGAATATGCCCAAGACTGGAAAAGAAAGGCTGATGTCGCTACAGCGGATAAAGTCAATACAATCAAGCAAAGGAATGATTTTGTCGTTCAGGTCGTCAGCGATAGGGGCAACACCGGGCGGGTTTTGGACGTAGGCTGCGGAACTGGCGATTTGGTCTGCGAGCTCGCGGCCAAAGGGCTTGATGCGGTGGGAGTGGATTTTGCGCAAGAAATGATCGACATTGCCGTTGAAAACGCAAAAAAACTGAAGCTCGAAAAAGCCAAATTTGAATGCAGCTCCATTTTCGATTATTACCTAGAACCGGACAAATACGACGTGCTCGCGGCCAATGGATTCATTGAATATATTTCTTACGAAGAGCTGGATAAGTTTTTGGAGCTTTCGCTGAAAACCCTTAAACCCGGGGGCTCGTTAGTCGTCGGATCAAGAAATAGGCTGTTCAATATTTTTTCATTGAATGCCTTCACTGAACAGGAAATCGCGGAAGACGCATTGGCCCTGCTGTCGGAAGCCGTGAAAGTCGCGAACGCCGAAAACATCAAGGATCTGATCGGGCTAAAAACCGCCCCGCTCCAGAAAGAAGAAAAAGTGCATCCGCTGACAGGAGTCAAAGTCAGCACGAGGTACCAATTCACCCCAATCCAATTGATCGATATCTTCATCAACAAAGGGTTCGAACCAGTCGAGATATTCCCCATCCACATCCACGGCGTCCCGCCGAAGTTCAAGAATGAATACCCAGCCATTCACGGCAACATCTCCAATCTATTGCAAAGCCAGGCGCGCGGCCACATGAGCTTGATACCGCAATCATCTTCTTTCATGCTCCACGCGAAGAAGAAGTGAAAAATATGCCAAGAACAACAATAGTGATGTACCACTATGTCCGCGACTTGGCGCATTCAAGGTATCCGGAGATCAAAGGCTTGGAAGTCGGGCTTTTTAAGGAGCAGTTGCGATATATAATGAAGCATTATAAGCCGATCAGGATGGAAGATCTGATAGACGCGATAAAAAATAATAAAAGTCCGTCTGACAATTCAATCCTTTTGACGTTTGATGATGCCTACAAGGACCATTTTGACTTTGTCTTTCCCGTCTTGGATGAACTCGGTATCCAAGGGAGCTTTTTCCCGCCAGTGAAAGCCATCCAAGAGCATCAGGTACTTGACGTGAACAAGATCCATTTTATTTTGGCCAGCTTTGAAGACAAGAAGCAGATGCTGGACGAAATATATTCCATGCTGGCCAAATACCGCGAAGAATATTCTTTGGAATCAGATTCTTACTATGAAGAAAAATTAAGGGCCGAAGAATCGCGCTATGATACAAGAGAGGTGTTCATGATCAAAAAACTGCTGCAGAGGGAACTGCCGAAAAAACTCAGGAACATCATTACCGACTTTCTTTTCAACAAGTACGTGACCACTGACGAGAGCGCGTTTTCGCGCGAACTGTACATGAGCCTCGACCAATTGAAGTGCTTGAAGAGAAAAGGGATGTATATCGGAGTCCATGGCTATGGCCATGATTGGCTGAACACGCTCCCACAGGATCAGCAAAAACAGGAGGTCCGGCTTTCGTTGGAGTTCCTAAGGCAAATCAAGTGCGAAACAAAAGATTTTGTTTTCTGTTATCCATATGGAGCGTATGATGATTCTTTATTATCCATACTGAAACAAGAAGGGTGCAGTTTGGCTTTGACTACCAAGGTCGGAGTCGCAGACTTGGATAAGGATCAGCCGCTCGCACTGCCGCGTTTGAACACAAATGATTTACCGAAAGATGCATCAGCTGAGCCAAACAAGTGGGCACTAGAGGTTAATGTTTAGAATACTTTAATTTGTTTTATATGCAATATAAAAAAATCAATGGTGTGACAGATGTTCCTGTGCTCGGTATCGGCACCTGGGGAATGGGAGGCGAAGCCGAGACAGTCACTGATAATGATCAGGCCGACATTCAGGCAATCAGAAAGGCGATCGAGTTGGGAATGACCCACATTGATACGGCCGAGATATATGGCAAGGGCCATGCAGAGGAATTGGTCGGCGAAGCGATCAAAGGTTTTGATCGGTCCAAACTGTTCATTACGACCAAAGTCGCAAGACGGAATTGCGCTTACGATAATGTCTTGGCAGCCATGGACAGGAGTTTGAAAAGGCTCGGAACAAATTATGTTGATCTTTATCTGATCCACTCGCCGAATCCTGAAATTCCGTTCAGCGAGACAATGAAAGCCATGGATCGGCTGGTCGAAGAAGGTAAGACCAGGTTGATCGGAGTCAGTAATTTTCCGGTTGAGCAGATGATCGAAGCCCAGAAACATTCAAAAAATAAAATTACAGCCAACCAAGTCGAATACAACTTGATGACCAGGAACGACGGGCAAGGTTCGGCCAACGTGGAATCCGAGATTATCCCGTATTGCCAGGCCAATAGCATCATGATTATCGCTTATCGGCCGCTGGCAAAAGGCATATTGTCATCAAGCGAAAATAATCTGTTGGGCGAACTTGCGAAAAAATACGGAAAAACGCCGGCCCAAATCGCCCTCAACTGGGTTATCTCAAAAAAAAGCATGGTGACCATCCCGAAAGCATCAAGCGTCCAGCACCTCGAAGAGGATCTGGGGGCCATCGGCTGGGACATGGATTCCAAAGATATCAAGAAGCTGGATGAATTCCGGTTACCGCAATAAAAATATATGGACCAACCAATGAAAGAGAAATCAGGATTTATTTTTTCGATAGTCTTGTTTTGCCGTAACCACTGGGCCGGGCTTATGGCACGCTGGCGCTATGTGTATTGGCGTTTCAGTTTTTATAATCATCCTTCTAAATTCAGTGTCTGCGGAAAGATACGCATCAGGTATCCGGAGCATGTTGTCGTCGGCCAAAATGTCGAATTGAGCGAAGGCCTGTATATCAACGCCCGGGATTGGGTTTTCATCGGAGATGATTCCACCTTGTCTGCGTTTGTCCGGATCAATACTGGCGCCCTCCCGATCGATACCTTGCCCAACGCCAGGGAGCCGCATACAGCGGCGCCTGTCCATATCGGCAAATACGTATGGCTCGCGACAGGAGTGACCGTGAATCCAGGAGTGACCATCCATGACGGCGTGGTCGTCGGCGCAGGCGCAGTGGTTACGCATGACTTGCCGCCTTACACTTTGTGCGTGGGCATTCCAGCCAAACCCATACGCAAGCTGCCCGAACTTCCGGCCGAATCAGCTTGATTTTTCTGTTTGACAACGGCCACTCAATTTGAGAGCATTAACCCTATTATGTCATATTTACCAGTGGATTTTCTTTTGTATGGCGCTGATCTCGATAAAGCGACAACTGACAACGAAAAAAAGATCAAAGTGGACCCACCGCTAGCAGACGTGACGCCCGAGAATTTTAACAGGATTTTCGCCAACGCCATAAACAGAGCCGCGGAAGGCCACCAAAAGGTCGGGATCATGCTTTCGGGCGGAATCGATTCCGCCAATATGTTGGCCCATTTGGTGAAGAACAAAAATATAAAGGAGATAATCGCTTACACTTGGGGCGGCTGGGGCATGGAAAGCACGGACGTTAGATATTCAAAACTCAGCGTAGAGAAATTCGGAATAGCGCGGCACAGGATAGTCTGCAAGTCAGAGGATTATGCCGGCGAGCTGTCTGATTTCAGGAAAGAACTGGTCGCTCATGGCAAGCCGCTCAATTATTTCGAGAGCATTCCTTATATCTCTTTGCGCAAGCTCATGTTGGAAGACGGGGTTACGCTTATCTATCACGGACAAAACGCAGACACATTGTGGATGGGCTATCCGGCGCCAGTGCGCGTTTATTTCGCATCCCTGTTCCTGAATCCGCTCGGTCTGGGCAAGATATTGAACCCGTTCCGTTTGATCGGATATTACAAATCGAACAGCTTATATCCTTATGTCAAAACCCCGAAAGGATATTGGGACAGGATAGGGAAGAAGTACGCGAAAATAGCGCAATTGGATACTCGGCTGCAGAACAAGATAATAATGATGGAACAGGCTTATACCGAGTCTCCGATCAGGCAAGCCCATCAGCATGGAATCTTCGAACAGGCTGGCATCAAAGTGTGTACGCCGTATTATGATGATGAAGTGGTCCATTTCGCGCTATCCGTAAGCAATAAAGAGAGGAAGCGCAATGGTTGGAACAAGGCCATGCTGCATGATGTAGCCCAATTGAACGGCGTGCCGGATGAGGTCATCAAAAAAGGCAAGAAGGGCTTGTCATACGGCTATACTTCTTATATCAAGCAAAAACTGCATCTGCCGATTTGGGATGAGATGGCCAAAAGCGAGGAGCTGAACCAATACGTGGATATTAGCAAAGCGCGGAGAAAAAAAGAAAATGATTTTTACGCTTTTGACCGGCTCAGGAGTTTGCATGAATTTTTGAAGACAAGAAGCATCAATTCTTGAGTTCATGGAAAATATTTTATGAATGTCCGAACCCGAAGTGTATTGGTCACGCTAGCCTTGATACTGGGTTTGTCCTTGGCTTGGTTTGCGGCCCATTATCCGGTCTTGCATTATGGCGTCGGTGAAGTTCCGATCTATAAGATGTATGTGGGGGATGAGCAATCGCCGATTTTCGGCGCTATGCACATGCTCGAAAGCCGCAATCCGCTGGGGCTAAGGAATCTGAAGCTTGTCTATTATCCTCCTTTGTTCTCAGCTATCGCCGTACCGGCTGTGAGCGCGGACGTAGCATATCGTTTCGTGACTGAAAATGTGCGCTCAGCTTTGGACTATAAGACTGCCTTGGTTTTGGATTGGACGCCTTTGTTGTTTTTGACGAGATTGATAGCTCTGTTTTTTTCCGTACTTTGTCTGTACGGGATCTGGCTGCTGTTCAGGACCGAGACGTTCAATCCAAACAAGAACAAATGGATCCCTAACCTGGGCTTGCTGGCCATCGCCATGAATTTTTATTTTTTCATGTATTCCGGATTTTTCAGGCATTGGATTTTCGTGTGCGCTTCCTTGGTCTGGCAGATGTATAGCTTGGTCAGGATCAATGAGACCGGAAAAAATAAATACTGGTATCTGCTCTTGGTTGCAACGATTTTCGGCCTGGGCATCAGTTTTATCCCCGTCTTCTATCAGATAATGCTGCTGCCGTTCTTGATTGTGTGGCTCAGGCAGAAAGATTATGGGGAATTGAAGCAGCTGGCTTATTATTTGGTCGGTTTAGCCGCAGCTTTTGCCATCCTGTTTTTGTGGAGCCCGTATCCATATATAAAGTTGCTGGGTTTTTCTGGTTCAAGCGGAGGAGAGATGCAGATTCTGCCATCACTCACTTTTTATCTGAAGGTCATAGTCATGAACCAGGTATTCTTGACGATTGGCGTATCCATCTGTCTGGTTGGCGCGCTGCTGCACAAGGCCTGGAAAGACATCAGGTTTTGGATGCTTGGCTTGCCCATGTTTGCGCATTTATTGTTTTTCTCAGCCATTGTCCACAGCGAACCCAGATACATAATGCCTTTCATACTTTTGATGTACTTGGCGGTCATTACACACCTAATCACAGTCGGGGTGGGAAGAAAGTTTGGAATTGGACAGATTATTTTTGCGCTTTTAATTATAGAGACCTTATATCAGGGCGCGACAATCGTGCGCTGGTCGCAATTGGCATGGTCTGGTCCCAAAGAATTCCAAGCCATCAATCAGATAAAGGCTTTGCCGCCGACGTCCACAGCGATTTATGTTGAAGGCAAAATATTAGGAGCTATCCATGACAAAGTTTCGCTGGACGGATATGCAGCCAAGTGCACGGACGGAAGCTTTGACACGTTCAAGTTTATGCAAGGATTGGATGTGCAGACACCGGGCCTGCATGTTGATTATTTCTGTAATAAAAAAACCTCATCAGGCAAGCCTTTGGAAAGTTATGATTTTGTGGTCACGCCCATGGGCGAAGAACTAGCCTCCAATTATTTCGAAGAGAACCTGCTCAGGCTCTGGAGCGCGGCGAATTTGCGCTCGTATTTCTTTCAGGCAAAATCAACACCATGAAGACATTCATCATCTGCATTCCGGCGCGCAATGAGGCGAACCATATCCGGGAAACGGTCACGAGGCTGGCCAGGTCTTTGGAGCAGACCAAAGAGGTTGATTGGAGAATCGTGGTAGTGGAAAACGGCCCGCGCGACAATACGGCTGAAATAATTCAGGCCCTGGCCGACCCGAAGTTTGTGGTTATCCGCTGCGAAGAGCCGGGCAAAGGCGCGGCCATCAAAACCGCAGCCCGTCAGTTCGAGTCTGATATTTTCGGTTTTATAGACGCTGACCTGTCGGCAGACCCGGATGCAATCCCAGGGATGGTCGACCAAGTCGCGGCCGAAAAAGCCGATGCAGTCATTGGTTCAAGGCTGATGCAAAAGCGCACCACTAACCGCGGCGCGCTCAGGACGCTCAGCTCAGTCCTCTTCAATCTTGCGGCCAAAATACTTTTGGATCTGCGCGTCAAAGATTCGCAATGCGGCCTAAAGGTCATGAATGCCAGGGCCAGAAAAATTTTGAGCGAATGTACGGAATCGGGCTGGTTTTTGGACATGGAGTTTCTTGCCAGGCTGCGGAAAGAGGGCATGATTATCAATGAAATACCCGTGCCTTGGCTTGAGTTCAGGTATCCGGACAGAAAAAGCCAAATCAATACCTTGCGCGACGGCATAGCTTCGATCTTTGCAATGTTGAGAATAAGGCGGAACGTCAGGGCAACGAAAAGGGGATAGTTGCCTTTTTGCCAATATTGGTATAATTTAGCTGAAATATGCCATTCGTTAGAAGAGTAAAAAATAAATTAAAGTTAATTTTTGTTGACTTCTTAATTAAAGTCAGCTTGTTCTGGGATTTTCCGCGGTTGACTGCTTACGCGCTCGCCTTGGCTACTGTCGGGCTCAATCCCAAAAAAGACATCAAGGTCCTGTGCATCGGCCGCAGCATTTTTTTGGATGATGTCACGGCCCTAATCCATTTCGGTTCGGGCGTCCAATATTTGGTTTTGAACATGCGCTACTGGTACTTGATGTTCGATCATTTCATACCAGAGCGCGACAGGCAAAAGATCACTGAAAGCAATTATCATAAGGAAGATTTCGGAAACGCAGGCAAGCAAAAATACAATGCGTATTTATCCGAAGTTTTGCCGCGTTTAAAAAAACTGCTCGGTTTCAATGCGGTTTTTGCGGGCAATTTCGGATACCTAGCACAACAAGAAATCTCCAGGGTGTGTGAGACGAAAAAAATACCGTTTATTGTCTTGCATAAGGAGGGACTTTTGCTGCCAGGCGACCACATGGAAAGGGCCAGGATGAACCAAACCTATAAGTTCATGGGCGCGAAACTGATGTTCTATAACAAGAACATAAAACAAGCCTTGCTGGACATACATCTTGCGGGCATCGACGACAACAATACAAAGGTGGTGGGCGTACCTCGCTTGGATTTTTATTTTGAAAACGCAGAAGCGAAAAAAGATACTGAAAAGCAAGTGGTATTTTTTTCATTCAGCCCTTCGGAGAAATTCATGTTCTTGATCAGCGATCAGGAAGCGTTGCAGGCCGCTTATCAAAGATCGGATGATTTCCATAAATGGGTGATGAATTTCGCCTTAAAACACAAAGACTTCAAGGTCATCATCAAAACCAAGTACTCAGATCATTATTTGGCATATGTCCAGGAGATCTTCAACAAACATTTCGGAGGCCAAAAAATCGACAACCTGGTCATCACGAACAACATGAACCCTTTCGGTTTGATAACGAACTCCAACAGTGTCATGGGATTCAACTCCACTACCTTGATCGAGGCGATCGTGGCGCAGAAAAACATCATCACTCCTTTTTTCGGCGATTTGATCAAAGATAAGCCTTGGGACTATTTCCTGCACTATCCCGAATTGGTGAATTATGCCAAAACCGAGGCTGAGTTGGAGAGCCTTATCCTGAACCCTGTCCAGCGGAGCTCGTATACTTTGCAGGAAAAAAATAATTTCTTGAACGAGCTGATATCCGTTCCGGACGGACAGGCGAGCCTAAGGGTGGAGAAAGAGATCATCGATACAGTGAACGATTATAAAAAGTATGCCTGATGTGTTTATTATCGCAGAAGTCGGCAAGAACTTCATCCAAACCGAAGACGAACAGTCGGCGGCAGTTTATATTGATAATGCGAAGAAGCTTATCAAGGCAGCCAAGGAATCAGGCGCTGATGCCGTAAAGTTTCAAACCCATAATTATGAGGATGAACAGCTGGATATCCTAGTCACATCCCCTCATTTCCAGAACGACAACCGCTATCATTGGGTAAAGAGGAATACGGAAATCACCCCGATAGAGTTCTGGCGCGAAATAAACGCTTATGCCAAAGAGATAGGCATAACTTTTTTCTCTACACCGATGAGCAGAGGAGCAGCTGAAAAGCTGAACGAGCTGGACGTGCCGATTTGGAAAGTAGGTTCAGGCGACATTTTGGATTTTGTTCTGCTGGACTATATCGCACGGACCGGCAAGCCGATCATCATTTCGTCGGGCATGAGCATGCTCAAGGAAATAGACCGCGCAGTCAATTTTTTGAAAAAGAGGAACAGCCCGTTGACGCTGCTGCACTGCGTGTCCAAATATCCGTGCCCGCCCGAAGACTTGAATCTGAAGACAATCAATTTCCTGCAAAACAGATACAGGATCCCCATCGGATTTTCGGATCATTCTCCGGGCTGGGAATCAGCCGTTGCCGCTACCCACCTCGGCGCCACGATGATCGAAAAACATTTTTCATTCAGCCGGGAGCACTGGGGCGCTGACCATAAGGTTTCGCTCATTCCGGATGAGTTTCGCGAGATGGTCGACCATATCAGACGAGCTACACCGATCGATATGCAGAATTACGGTCGCCGGGCTAAGATTCTGCATAAAGACGAAAAAGAATTTAGGCCTATCTTCAGGAAGTCTCTTGTCGCAGGCCAAGACATCCAAGCCGGAACAATACTTGAGCCGTCCATGATCTATGCCATGCGGCCGCAGATGAGCATACCTGGTCTGCCATCTGAGGAGTACGAGTCCATCATTAATAAAAAAGTGACCAAGGATTTGAAGAAATTCGAACCGTTGACTTGGGATATAGTCAAAAATTCAAAACCAAGGAAAATCTGTTTTATTATTACCTCCAAAATCCACTACGCCAGAAGCAAAATTTTGTTGCAGGAGCTTCAGGCCAGGGAAGATATCGAACTCCAGATCGTGATCGGTGCCTCGGCCATCCTTGAGAAGTATGGCGATATAGAATCTTTGCTGGAGGAGGATGGGTTTGCCTATAATGCCAAGATCATAATGACGCTCGAAGGGGGGAGCCCGGTTGCCATGGCCAAGACGACCGGAATCGGTATCACTGAATTCGCCACGGCTTTTGATAACCTGAAGCCGGATATCGTGCTTGTCCGCGGAGATCGCTATGAAGTTTTGTCGGCCACGGTCGCAGCGGCTTATATCAACATACCGGTGGCCCATATCGAAGGCGGCGATTTGAGCGGCACAATCGATGAAAGCGTCCGCCATGCTATTACTAAGCTGGCCCATATTCATTTTACGACAAATGCGGAATCCTGCGAGCGCGTAAAAAAAATGGGAGAAAATCCTGATTATGTTTTTAATGTCGGCTGTCCGGAAATAGAGTTCGTCGCCAAAAATGATTTTGAAGCCACAGAGGAATATGTGAATTGCCTTGGCGTAGGCGATAAGATCGACATTACCCAGCCGTATTTGATTGCGATGCAGCATCCGGTGACCAGCGAAATAAAACAGAGCCGCGAACAGATAAATGAAACGCTTTATGCTGTGAGCGAATTAAAAATTCCGACCATTTGGTTTTGGCCGAACGCCGATGCCGGAAGCGACGAAATTTCAAAAATGATTCGGGTCTTTCGCGAGAATAATCAAGTGAAGCATATCCGTTTTATCAGGAGCTTGCCGCCGGAAGAATTCATCGGCCTGTTGAAAAAAGCAGCCTGTCTTGTCGGGAACTCATCAGCCGGCATTAAAGAGTGCTCTTATCTGGGCGTGCCTGTAGTCAATATCGGCACCAGGCAGAACAACCGCCAAAGGGCTGATAATGTCCTGGATGCGCAATACGACAAAGAAGACATCAAGCTGGCTATCGCTAAACAGCTTGAGCACGGCGCGTACGAGTCGAGCAGTTTGTATTTCCAGGAAAACACGTCCCAAAAAATCGCCGATATCTTGGCTTCGGTAGAGCTGTACACGCAAAAAAGATTCCATGATTAAAATCATCAGTTATGCATAAGAACAAAAAAATCCTCGGCCTCATCACTGCCCGCGGCGGCTCAAAAGGCATTCCAAGGAAAAACATAAAAGTTTTAGCAGGCAAGCCGTTGGTTGCTTATTCGATTGAAGCCGGCGAGGCCAGCCGACTTTTGACGCGCTGCATCGTTTCGAGCGAAGACGCTGAGATAATAGAGATTTCAAAAAAATTCGGCGCAGACGTTCCTTTTGTGCGTCCGCTTGAATTGGCCCAGGATAGCAGCACTTCATTGGCAGTAGTGCAGCACGCAGTGAGTTGGCTGAAGGACAACTGCGGCGAAGAATACGATTATGTGATGATTCTGCAGCCTACCTCGCCTTTACGCACTGCGCAGGATATCGATGAGGCGATCAAAATGGTCGTTGATACTGGCGCTGATTCGGTCATGGGCATGAAAGAGTTGGGAGATTGTTCCATAAATAAGTTCAAAAAAATCGTGGATGGGGTCATCTTGCCTTTGTTTGAAGACGAAGGGGCTTTCTCCACCCGCCGCCAAGACATTGACCAAAAGATCTATAAAAGAAACGGGGCAATCTATGTGACCAAAACAGAGCTGATGATGCAAGGTGATTTATTCGGGAAAACTTCGCTCGCCCATATCATGCCCGAAGAACGGTCGGTTGATATCAATATTTTGCATGATTTTATCGTAGCCGAAGCATATCTAAAATAAGCGGATTTTTACGGCAAATTTGGGCCAGACCGGCGATTGGCCGGCTTGGTATTGAACTTTTCGGCCCAATAGTGCAAGATGAGGGCCATGATGAATTACCGCATAACCATCAAGCAACTCCTGCTTTTGTTCGGTGATTTTTTGGTGTTTCAGGCCGCTGTGCCGGTCATGCTGTTCTTGCGCTATGGCCAGCTCACGTCCGAGCTCTACGACCAGCATGCTGTGCCGTTTTTGGTCATTTCCTTGATTTGGCTGGTCGGCTTCTATGTCGCCGGCCTGTATGACCTCAAGCTGACCAAAGACCGTTTGAAGTTTTTGCGCACGTATTTTGAAGGCACGATCGCAAACCTCTTGCTGTCTTTGGCTTTCTTTTATTTGATACCGGTTTTCGGCATCACTCCTAGGACAAACTTGGTTCTGTACTTCGTGGTGGTTTTGCTCCTGGATTATTTGTGGCGCTTGGGTTTCAATCGTTTGATCGCAAAGACTTTGCTTAAGACGCGCTTGCTCTTTATCGGCGCGCCCCAGGATGCGGCCGAAGTGGATTCTTTGGTCAGGGATGCTGGCTTGGGTTTTGAACTTGTCGCAGTCTTGCAGACATCGCCCGGCGAACGCCACAGCAATGACATTTGCTGGTACGAAACAATGGACTCAATCCAGCTCTCGCTCAAGAACGATAAAATCGACACCATCTTGGTCGGCCATGACACTGAGAATGTTCCTGGCTTGCAGGATGCGCTGTATCATACTTTGTTCACCCAGGTCCGTTTGTTGGATCGCCCTGGCTTTGAAGAGATCGCCACAGGCCGCGTGCCTTTGGACCATATTTCGCGCAGCTGGTTTTTGTCCCATTTGCATGAAGCCGAGAAAATGGCTTACGAAGGCATCAAGCGCGTAGTGGACATTGCTTTTGCGATTGTCTTCGGATTATTCGTGCTGATTCTATTCCCGTTCATCGCCCTGGTCGTCAGGCTCAGCTCGCCTGGCCCGATTCTCATCAGGCAAAAGCGCGTTGGTTTGCAAGGCAAGGTTTTTACTTTGTATAAATTCAGGACCATGGTGGATAATGCCGAACAAATGGGTAAGCCACAATTCGCAATCAGCAATGATCCGAGGATAACAAAATTCGGGAGTTTTCTACGCAAGACGCGCTTGGATGAATTGCCCCAAGTTTGGAATATCATCCGCGGAGACATGTCATTCATTGGCCCGCGTCCGGAGCGCCCGGAATTCGTGGAAGAGCTTACGCTCCAGGTGCCGTATTATGCTTTGCGCCATCTGACCAGGCCAGGCTTGTCAGGCTGGGC
>JBAYJJ010000034.1:0-14137 GCA_041665165.1 Patescibacteria group bacterium
CTTGCCTGCGCAGCCGAACAAGAAAAAATTCAACGAATACTTCAAAAGCCTGAAACTCGGTTCCATGCCTCAGGGCCAAGCCATTGCACCGCCGAAATCCTATCCAAAAACCACGACTGTCATCGCGCAAAAGGACCAGTTGTGCAATATGGCGGAAATCAAAAAAGCCATTCCTGCCGGCTCTTTCGCCAGCGCCATCTATAACAAGGACACGAAACAGTATGCGCAGGAAAAAACCGTCTTCCCCATGGAGCTTAAGGCAGGCGGCATGGCCGGTTGCAGCGGCGAGCACGGCCTTGTCCCGGGCAATTACGAACTGAAAGTTTATTTGGATGACATTCTTGCGGCTGTCCTGCCTTTCAAGATTAAATAAGAACTGCCTAATGTACTCAAAGGTCATTTTCGTCTTGATTTGCACAGCTCTCCTTGGAGCTGGCTGTTCTTTTGCGTCAAACGTCCCAGGTCAAACGTCAAACGAGGCAAAAACCATCCAAGGCCTGCAAGACATTACACCTGTCCAGCCGGCCAAGCTGCCTGCGAGTTTCGAAAGGCGGACCATGTCTTTTGCTGACGGACGCGTGGTGGACTTTGTTGTTGCGCGGATGCCCAACGATCAATGGGCTTGGTCAATGCAGAACGATCCGCAAGCCCCAAAAAAAGTTAATGCTTGGCGTCAGGAACTAAAATCTAATTTGGTGATTAATGGATCGTATTTCACTGAAACAAATCAACCATCTGGTTTTTATCAGCTTGGATCAAAAGCCAAGCGGGTGAAATTACCCGAGCCAAATCAAGACAGAGGCTACACAGGCTTGGTCGGTGTAATTGATGGCAAATTACAGCTGGGATATCTACCTTACCTCAGACTCGAGTCCCGCGTCATGGAATATGATTCAGCTTTTCTCTCGTTCCCTACTCTGTTGGCCGGAGGGAAAAGCATGGTAGAGACTGATAGCAACAAATTATCAAGTAGAACCGTTGTAGCCCAAGACGAAGACGGAAATGTTTTCGTGATCATGACGGAAAAAGGAAACGTGTCCTTGTTTGAACTTGCGCAATGGCTCAAAAACCAGCCTGAAAATTTCCAAACAGCCATCAACATGGACGGCGGCCCATCCTCGGGCATATCCTATTCTACGGATAACGAGACCTACGACCTGTCCTCTAGCGCAGTACCCAACGTGCTTTCCGCTACTCTGCTTCCTTAAACACCAAACACCAAGAAACAAGATCCAAGGAAACAACAAGCTCCAAAACTTCAAAACACCAATTGGTTTTTAGGTGTTTGAGTGTTTGATGTTTATTTGGTGTTTGTTTCTTGTTTCTTGGTGTTTCTGGTATGGGTCTTGCCATCTATTGAATATTTGGTATTGAGTACATATAATTGAAGCAATATGGCAACCCAAGACCAGCTCAAGAATCTATGTTTTGATGAAAAGGGCGATACCAAGCCCAAGGCGGATTGCCGCGCCTCTTTGATTAACCATCTTATTTTGGAAGAAATGATGGATATTGATGATGCTGAAGATTTGGCTGACAAGACCTTAAGGGAGCTTGATCTCTGGAAGGAGCCTGAAGCGATTGAAAAGCCCGCGTCTTAATCAACCCCCGCAGGGGGTTTTTGGTGCTTATTTTGCAAATCCCAGCTTGTTTGCTAAGGTTGCAAAAACCCTTATTACACTCTATGCAGTCCATCATTTCCCTAGGTAAACGGCTTTCCGTTTTTTTGTTTGTCGTAGGAGCTTTTTTGGGCCACTCGGCCATGGCGGCTACAGTCCCCGGAATCGGCTTGCCAGGCCCTGTTTCAAAGACCAATTTGGAGATTTCTGAGCTGCGCATCACCTACAGGTTTGACCAGCAGAACAGCCAAGGCAAGGCTCAGCAGTCCATACCAGTGCAAATGACTTTCCGCGTGCATAATGCAGGCAAAGCAGAGACAGCTAAGATTGCTATCCCGGTCGGGGCAGTGGATGGGCGCTGGGCAGAATTGGCTGCTATCTATTTGAACGGCAAAGAACTCCCCTTGCAAAAACTAGCTGCCACACCCTTGCCTGATGCTGATGGCATGCGTGCCGCGACCTTTAATTTGACTGTGTTGGACAATTCAGACGCTATCGTGGACATCCGGCTCAATCAGCCGCAAAACGCATCTGGCTATGCTTTTAAGATGGGCACGGGTGCAAACTGGAATGGTAATTTGACCGGAAGCCTGGAAGCTCTTTTCCCATACAATGCGCAAAACTGGAATACTGTCCTGCGCAAAACCAGCAATGATGAAATGGTCCCGCTTGCTTATTCCGGACACTCAGCGACTTGGAATTTTTCCAACATAAAACCTTCAGCCGAAATTGATGCATATTGGCTCTTGGCTGACCCGGCTTCCATGGATTACTTTGACCGCGGCACTCAACTCTATGCCGAGGAGCGCGGCAGCCTTGAATCTTATGAAATGATGCTGAGCGCACTTTTGGACATGGAGCCATGCAATGGCATGCGCATGCCCATGGCGCCTTGGTGGACAAACACTTATCAAACAGTGGCCACTGGCATTGTTTCGGTCCAACCAGACGAATCTGCCCAGCTCTATAAATCATTGGAACTCTGGAGCGCAAACTGGACTGTAGCCAATGGCCAAGAAAAGACTTGCATAGAAATGAGGCAAGACCCAGAACGCTATCTGGTCGCCTTAAAGAAAATACTTGCCATGCCCCAAGATCAGCGTTCAAGTGAATTGCAGAACGCTTTGGAGCTCCATGCGAAATTCCTCAAAAATCTGTCTTCAACGCTCGGCAACAATAGTTTGGAATCCGTGACTTCGACCCAGGGCCTGCTTTCGGCGCTCGCGTCAAATAAAGCCTCGTCCCAGGATAGAACAATTTTAGCTCCTTGGGATAACCGTTTTGCAGAGCCAGTCGCATCCAACAACTCAGCCCCATCTTCTGTGAGCAGTCCATTCAAGCTAAGTAGGACCTGGCAAATCGTAATCTACTCTCTCTTGGCCTTGCTCGTCTTGATCGGCGTTGCAATAATCGCGACCAGATGGAAAGAAGAAGACCCACGTACATCGTACGACGTACCACGTACCACGTCAGATACGACTCCGGAAAACAATCTGTTCATGAAGATAAAACCTGATGAGAAAAAAGATTTCCAGAGTTTGATGACGCCATGGCAAAGGACTGACACTGAACCGCAAATACAGGATCAAGGAAGCGTGGCCAGAAAAGAAAAAGCACTGAGTACGGATGTTGGACAAGAAGAACACAAAAACGAACTGCCGACAGATGGTACGGATAATCAAAACTTGATAAAACCGCAAACGCCTGAACCAAAAAAAAATATTGAAGACGAATTCAGGTTCTGAAATCTTTTATCCACCATGCATCTATTGACTCGCGGCGTGCGGCATGAGAAAAATACATGCAGTCGCCGCACCCATGCTTGGCGGTGATGATAAAGACGCCTAAAAGGCGTTTTTATCTTTGAAATGAAAACCTCTTCGCTTCTCCTTTCACAAGGAGATTTTAACGTACAAGTCCAATTAATAAAATCTTTGAATGCTAGGTAACAGCCCCTTGAGAAAGGGGCCAAGGGTTTTCCGAAGCATCTAAAAACCAAAAACCCGTACATCTAGAATTGACATACGGGTTTGAGGAGGTGGGACTGAAGGAACAAAGGAACGCGTCAGCGAGTGCAGCCGTCGCCGATTGCAGCGCACATGGGGCGCATCTGCAGTTTGACGGTGACCGTCTTCTGGCTGACGATCCAAGTAGGGTTGGACCGCTCGAGCCAATAGATGGTGAGCTGCTTCTCGCACTTGCCCTCGGGATCTGTCATGGGACAATCCGTGGCAACGATGCAGCCGCGCTGCATGCCTGTGAGCGCCATGACTGGCCTGCCGTTCATGTTGACCGGGTGCCAGAGGCGTTCAGAACCCATGCACGGTGCCCAGCCCCCATTGCCCTCGAAGCTCACGAAGTGTCGGAGCTCTCCGGGCAGGAAGACTGTGCGCGACGGAATCATGGGCGAGAACAGCGGATCGTAGCGCGTGATGGACGTGCCGCTGGAAACGATGGTGGCCGAGGGGCCGCTCGCACCAGGGACCAGGCTCACTGGCTGTGCCAGATTGCCTTGCGGTCCGCTGTTGCCGCCTGCAGTGCGCAGACGCTCGTTCTCCAGACGCAGTGCCTTGAGTTCATTCACGAGGCGCGCATCAGAAGCACTGGAATCCGAAACCGTCATCTCAGGCTGATCTGCCGGCGTGGCAGCGGGCTTGTCACCCTTCGGAATCGCGCAACCCGTCAGGACGAACAGGAGGACACAGACAGCAGACGACAGACGACAGAATGTATTCATGATTGATCTCCGGTGTGGGCCCGCAAACTTCGCGGGCCCGAGTTGAACATTCTCACTTGCAGTTGCTTCCGCCCTGTGCACGGCATCGCTCGATGTCGCGCAGGTTCTGGATGGCACGGTGCTGATCTTTCAGATCTTTCACCGTGCGGTTCTCCACGTACGGAATCGTGTTCAGATTCGTTTCCGTGGCGAGGTAGCTCTGCGGCGCGGCCGGAACGATGAGCATGGAACCGGGCTGGCCAACGGGGACTCCAACGTTGCTAGCGGCATACCCGCCCACTCCAGCTCCGGTGTAGTTCTCCGTGATCTTGACATCATTCGTACCCATGCCTTGTACACGCTTCTCACTTCGACTCATGCCAGGGGCCGTGATGTCGTGTGAGAAGCTCGACCCGAACGTGCTAGCGCCGCAACCCATCGCAAACATTGCGATGATGCAGATGGCGAACAGCGAACAGCGAACAGCGATGTAATTCGTCTTCATGGCTTAATCTCCTTGTGTTGCGCTCAGTACATTGACGTGACCGGGCCGCCCGTTGTGAAGAAGGGCATGGGAGGCGCCAACATGGCGCAGAGACTGGTGGACTGTTGGACCATGACCTGTTGCAGGCATGTAGCCTCGTCCTGCCCATTGGGCATCCAGCCGACATTGTTCAGGCACTGCAGGAACGTGGGGTTGCGCCTCCAGAAGTTCGGGGAGTAATTCCCGTAGTACTGAGGGCACTGCTCGCGGACCAGCACGCGCATGGCATTGTCCATGCATGTCTTCATGACCAGGCCTCGGTTGGGCATACTGCCCGCCCGTGCCAAGCATGAATCGTAGGGCTGGTCGTTCTCGTTGGTCGAGAGCGACGCATACCCTGGCGCTGAAACTGCCGTGGACTCAGAGACCGTTCGCCCGTTGCGGGCGTCCTTGATGGTGCGCACGCAACCGACCGAAACAACCAGAACGATGACGAACAATAGACTCTTGATGATCTTCATGACTTTTTCTCCTTGAGTGTCGAGGTACCTTTCCGTAAGCTCTTGCCCACGGGTTACCTCGATGGAATATCCATCTCAGTTAACGAAATAATATAGCACAAAAAAGGGCTTTTGTCAACCCTCCAACTGGCTTAAAGCCTAGTCTTAGCCAAAAAAATCAAATTGCCCTAATCTAAGCCAAAATGGCTAAGTTGAGCGTAAATATATGAAAAAAGCCCCTCTTCCTAGAAGTAGAAGAAGGGCTAAGTGGCCGCGGGGTCAGATCAATCAAACCCCGGGATAGGAAGGAGCGTTGGGCAGGGCTTGGCTGGCGCTGAGGCGAACCGGCTGGCTGGCTTGCTACGCGGCTGTGCAGACAAGCTTTCAAGAGCGGCTTGGGCATCCTTGCCCAACCGTCCCCTGTTCTCGTCTTTCTTGTCTGTGGCAAGTCTGAGAACCTCTACCTTGCCAAAGAGCCGAGTATCCCTCTCATCAGCATTGCGCATGATGATGCGGTACGGACCTGCATACTTGCTGGACTCGAACGTCACAGTATGGTGATACAAGTCGCAGGACTCATCGCCAGTGGCAATTCGCTCAAGCGCTTCCGAGGGCTCGTGTCCCAAGGCGCGGCCTGCATGCATACCGAAGCCCCTGTACATGGCCACGTTCGCGTTGGATACGTTGCCGCAGTCATGCGTGTCATCCAGCTCAGGGCCAAACACCAGATAGGGCGGCATGCCAGCATCCAGCGCTTGCTGAGGATTGAGGAACTCCAGGATGCCGCGCGCCGCGTGCTTGGTCTGGAATGACAGTGTGGTTTGGCCATCATCTGTTTTCAGGGTAGGCTTGCCCATGTAAGACACAGACCCAGGAAGCTGTGTGGCCTCGAACCTGACCGAGGTGGTGGTACGTACATCCTTGGGCAAATCCCGCACCCTGCAACCGCTGGTGAAAAAGCAGGATAGATCAGAGGCAATACTATGCACCTCCTGGAACTGTCCGCGGATGTCCTGCACTGTGCAGACAGCAAGACCAACGAACAGCAAGAGAGTGACCGCCGAGGAAACCATGAAGCCTATTGAACCCAGCTCTTTGATCTGGTTGTAAGCTCCACCTTCCTTGATGTTCCCCTTAATCTTGAGATGCCTCTTCCACAGGAATGGAGCGGCGATGACCGTACCCAGAGCACACAAGAGATAGATGAACCAACTGCGGTAGGCGTAAAACGTTACCCCGTACACTGCGTTGAGTACATCTTCCCACAGGAGCATGACCACGAAACTCACGATCGTGATCACGACCGGGCCGATCAGGCCGAGTTTGAAGGCTAGGCGCCTTGTAGCTCTGGAGTCGGCCGTGATTTCAGCGTGAGCTGCATCGCCGGTTCTGAAGTACAAGAAAGTCGTCACGGCCATATACATCATGACCATAAGGGAAGCGAACGTAATCGGATACCACGGCACGAAGATTACCGCCACCCAAATCGGAAGCAAGGTGATGGGTAAGGCGATGAAGAAATCCGCAGCAGAACCAACGAAGTCTTCGTCAATGATATCGATCTGGCCGCCGAGTTCCTTGAGCGTATCCCTGTACTCGATGCCCGGGGGAATGGCCAATGCCAGCTGCGTGGTCTTGGTGCTCGCCCACTCGATGAAGCGCGTGCCTCGACGAATGGTGTACTTCGTGAAGTAGCCTGTCGCGATCGGGAAAATGCATCCGATACAGAAACTGACTAATGCAATCCCCATTAACCACTGCCGCTGATGATAGGTGTAGCCGTAAGACTCGCCTATGAAACTGGCCCAACTTGGGACGATCAAGGCATGAATCAGCGAATCAACCGCCTGAATCATGAACACCGCCGGAACCAGCACGTACCACACCAAAGGCTTGCTGCGCTTGGTGTAATCGTACAAGCTCCTTGTGCCCTGGTGAGCCACAAGCCATCGGTTTACCCGACGCTTCATGAAGCCCCAGGCCATGGTGGCATCACCCTGCTCGTCGCCCACGACCCTGCCTGTGAACTCGTTCCAAAACGCGAACGCGATTTGAAGCACGGTCAACGCCAGGAAGTAGATCCACAAGCGGTCGTACCGGCCGCCGAACTTGTCCAATACTGCGATCCATGCAATTTCCACGACCGCAAAAATGAATGAGAGGCAGAGGAAACGCCGGACCATGAACGATTTGATACCTGCGTTGAGGCGCAAGAAGAATTCGTTCGTTGATTGTGCCGCTTGCTCGCGCAAACGCGACGCGATGTCGCGCGCGCGGCTGGAAGTGAGGCCGATCAGCCAGAGCAATGAACCGATAATATCCATGGGACTCTCCTTACGGGCGCTTTCGCGCCCGGTTCAGGTTTACGGAAGGTAGGGTTTAGCCAGGCGAGTACATTCGCTCTGGACCTGGGTTTCGAGCGCGGCGGGCTTGGAGAAGTAATCGCGAATGCGGCGCCTGTAGGCAACGCACTCTTCCTGCTCCTTCATGGAAGGAACCAGGCTGGAACGCTTCCCGCCAAGCGAGGCCACAAAATTCTTGTCTTTGCGAGCGCGTTCATCACGGCTGGTTTCTACCTGCACGCGACGCACCTCGCTCTTGATGCGCTCATCACGCTCCTTTTCAGAAGCAATAAGCGGAGTGATGACAGTGCGGTATTCGGCCTCAGTCTGTGCCGGACTCATCTGAGGGATGGGGTCCGGGGTTAGACCAATGGCAATTGCTGTGTCCTTGATTACCTTGCCCATGACTGGATTGTCCTTGGCGAACTTCTCCACCCACTGCTCGGGGCTCAGCTTGGGCACGGTCGGCTTGGCGACCATGGTCTCCAGAACCACCAGCGCCTGTTCAGCGTCTACCGCGCCATTGATTACAGCCATCAGTACGACGGGCGATTCAACAGACTCGCGAATTGCCAGCCAACGCGGCTTTTGCGTCGGGTTCAAGGATGTCTGCCAGCTGATGAACTGTTTTCTATCATCAACCGAGAGCGCCTCAACCACGCGAATCAGAAACGAGCGCTGGCGCTGTGCCATCAAGACCTTGGCGATTTCCGCGGCCATGTCGTCCCTGAGCTTGGCAATGCGCAACATACGTTCCGCATCCTTGCTGTTGCCCAAGGCAGTCACGCTCTCAAGCAACACTCGCGTGATGCTCTGGTCAGCCTCATGCTTGAGGTCGGCTGGCAGATCCAAGGCCTTGATATTGTCCTTGACCTGCTTGATGGCCGCCGAAATCATGTCCGAATCTGCGTTTTTTGTTACGTCGATCTTGGACGAAATGCCGTTGGTGAATACGCTGGCCAATCCGCGACGGATTGACCCGAGTACCACCTGAGCGCTCAAAAAAGCGCCCGTGTCTGCCAGCACTTCCACCAACTCAGATCCCATGAAACTGCGGGGCTTACGCTGATTGTTGTCGCCCTGATTCTGATTCTGATTTTGGTTCTTCGCCATAACTAACACTCCTCTCCCCTTTTGAGGGACTAATAGAACTCGAATTGCCGAAACAGCGCTTTCTGCAGACATGAGTGTCCACAAAAAGAATATGTCAATATAGCACAAAAAGACGGATTTGTCAACCGTCCGCCCTTGGCATACGAATTATCACCGCCTCTGGCGGGACCCCGCCAGAGCCTTATTCTTTAATAGCGGAGGCGGGGCGAATGGTGTATTTTGGCTAAAATTAGAAAAGAAAACCTCTTCGCTTCTCCTTTCACAAGGAGATTTTTACGTACTTGGTAACTGCCCCTTGAGAAAGGGGCTAAGGGTTTTCAGTAATCTGATACGCCCTCGCTCCGTCGCCTTGGGCGATTTTTGTATAACGTGGGTCAGACGCGATCAAAGCGTCCAGCGCTCCCCAGCGGTTAGTATCCACTAACACGAATTTTGAGCCAGTGCGATCGTGGATCAGGCTCCAGGCAAAATCTTTGGTCGTTGATGCGGCATTGTAAGAAAACTTGGAGTAATCAATGGCCAATGTCGTGGACGCATCATACAAAAAGGTCGGGTCCAGGCCTGAGACATACTTCAAATTCTGATTTAGATAAAACAAAGACGGAAACTCATCCCATTGCGCATGAAATACTCTGTCGCCTGGTTTTGCGATGGAAGCGATGATCAGCATGGGCATCTGATAAGTAGTGTCAATGAAAGTCAGCTTGCCGTGCATTGATGTGTAAGCGCCGTAGGCATTTGATACTGCTGTTACTGTCACACAGAAAACAATCAGGAATTTTAGCAAGTAGGAAGTAGGAAGTAGGAAGTAGCGAGTAGGGATTTGGAGGTTGAGAGTACTGAAAAATTGCTTCCAGTCTGTCCACTGCAGAATAAGTGCGACCCAAAAACAGAAAAGCGGCTGGAAGTATTCGGCGTAGCGCAAGCTCTTGAGCGAGATGGCAAATAGGAAAGCAATCAATGGGCTGAGTATCAAGACTGATTTCGTGTGCAGGTCCAAAGGTTGTTTTTTTGGTGCAATAAAAATGCCGATCATTCCGATGATTAAAAGGATTCCGGGAACCGCGAATAACCCGACGACTGACTGCCAAGAAGCCGGAGACCATTCATTGCCCATGTTCAAATTCACTGGCGTAAAAATACCGATTTGCACGACCTGAATCCAAAATAGATTCAACAATTGAGCACGGCCAGGGTGGATGAGGATGCCGAATAGAATGCCAAGTAATGATACGACGACTAATATTAGACCCCTCCATTTGTCATCCTGAACTCGTTTCAGGATCTCGTTACCATGTAACAAAGTATCGGGATGCCGAATCGAGTTCGGCATGACGCTTTGAGGTACGATCTTTTTAAAAATCAAATCGCCGAGCCAGATCAAAAAGAGGGAGATTGGCAATAAAATCCAGCCGCCGTGGAGGAGGGTGAAGATGAGAGAACAGATAAAGATGCCGGATAAACAGTAAAAGCGAGTGAGATTGCCGCGTCGCTCATCCAATTCGTTCCTCGCAATGACAGATAGGAGCGCCAGTGCGATTCCAACGAACCAAACTAAAATCGCAAGCGGCGAGGCTTTACCTTGGATAAGGCGCGTGCAAAAAGGCTGTGAGACGGCGAGCAAAAGAATCCAAAACGCAAAATGTTTGATTGTAAATTTCTTAAAGACGATTCCTAATCCCAAAAGACAGATGATTGCAAATACAATCGACGAAATCCTTGAACCTTGCAAGATGCCGAAGAGCTTCACAAAAGGCATTTGCAGAACATGGAAAAGAAAATGTTGATCAGCGAAATGAGTGCCTAGGATAGTCAGATCCAACCACGGGAATCCCCCCTGACCCCCCTTTATCAAGGGGGAACCGAGTGCCATTAGATTAGAATACGTGGCGTGATACAGGGCATCTGGATCCGGGAAACCGTGCCAGGGCATTAAAAAGACCAGCCAAAGGGCTAAAACAGCAATCAAGGACAGCCAGCCGATGAAACGTCTAAACATACCGAAAGTATATCATGTGCTTCCGAAAACCCCGCAAGCCCTGTATATTGAAAACCCTTGGCCCCTTTCACAAGGGGCTGTAACCAAGCATTCCATAACTTTATTAATTGGCCTGTACGTTAAAGTCTCCTTGTGAAAGGAGAAGCGAAGAGGTTTTCCGTTTACCAGGTAACAACCAAAATCCCCCACCTTGGGGGATTTTAATTCTCTCTGCGCAGCGAGAAATTACCCCGTCGTCACATTAATCAATGAACTCAAGACGAAATTGGAAATGGCAAACGCGGCCACCACAATCAATAAGCCGATTACGGCATTTTTAATCATGGTCACTGCTGTGTCTACCTTTTTTGCATCTCCGCCTGCAGTCATGTACGTAAAACCCGCGAACAAAATGTAGGCCAAGAGCAAAATCCCAATAAAGCCTAAGGCTATATTGATGATCCTTCCGACCATGGTCGGCAAATCGCTTTGTGTCTGTATTCCGGCATTCGTAGCTACATTCCCTACAAGATTATTTGCAGTCTGGAACGGATTGGTGCTTGCGGCCAATGCCACTATGGGCAAAGCCAGGGCACCGGCGGCCACAGCGTAGTAACAAGTTTTTAATATCTTCATAAATTATAACTTCGTAATCTTAATCAATTAGCTTAAGCGGGAGTGACAACCCCTCCTTCGGTCGCTCCTACAAGCCTGGTGAGCACAAAATCCGCAATATAATAGGAAAGAACAATTATTATCAATCCTACCACCGCGTTTTTTATAATCGTAATGGCTTCTTCTGTGCCCTTTCCGCTCCCACCGGCCGTCATGTACTTGAAGCCGCCGTAAATCAGATACACCAGCAAAAGTACGCCGACTAAAGAGAGGGCTGCATTTATCAGGTTGCCGATCACAGTTTCAAGGCTGGTACCCGCACCCTGATTCAAGCCTGACGTCTGGGCTGCTGAATCCAGGCCGCTCCTAATGCTGCCTGCACCCGCCGCCAACGCTTGAGACGTTAAACTTAAGGAACACAGAGATACGGCGATAACCGAAGCTAAAACTATTTTTTTAATACGCGGTAAATTCAACATTAATCCCATATTGCGGTTATTTAGTCGCTTCAATCAACTGTCCGATTACAAAGCTGGTAATGGCCCATCCGGACAAAATAATTGCTAAGCCGATGATGCCCGAGATAATCCAACCTCTGGCCTCCTTGGTCTTGGTTTCGTCTCCGCCGGCAATCATATATTTGAAACCACCGACTAATACGATAATCACGGCAATGATGCCCAAGAATCCAAGAGCTACATTGATGATGTTGCCTGCAGTTTCTCGTACATCACCTTGTCCTAGTTTGATAGTATTTGAAACAGCGTTGACGCCAAGGTCGTTAGCCGTAAGATCGCTGGCCGCCAGGGCTGCAAATGGCAGCATGATTCCAACTGCCAAGCCTAAAGATATGATGTGTTTTGCTATTTTCATTAAAATACACCCCCTTTCTTTTTTTAACTTAAATACAGTATAGCATACCAATAATTCAAACACCAAGAGACAAGATACAAACACCAAAAACAGCTTTTCTACTCGTCATGCTGAACTTGTTTCAGCATCTCGATACCAAAGTACCAAGGCGCATCAGTGTCGTGATCCTGAAACGAGTTCAGGATGTCGGAGGGAGGTTATTCAGGATGACAGAAAGCGTTAAGGGTTGAGGGTTGAGGGTTTAGCGCTCAAAGTTCAGCGCCTCAAGATAAAGCTGCTCCGATAACGTTCAGCACCCAGGCGACAAACAGATATGAAAAAATAACGATCGCCATGCCGATTGCGGCATTGACCAGCGTCTTTTGGCCTTCCTCTGCGCGTTTGGAAGAACCGGCTGTCATGTACAGCACGCCGCCCCAAACAAACATGGCGAAGAACAATGCGCCTACCAATCCCAGACACCAGCGGATGATTTGGCCGATCAGACTGGAAATATTTTCAGCAGTCCCGGTACCTAACGGACAAGGAAATAAAACACCTGCTGGTGTTTTACACGTCCGGCCTTCGGTTGATTCAATAGCTGGCTGTGTCTGTTGTTGCGCTGGCTGACCAGCGGCCGGACCTAGGAACGAATCTGTGCTTGTCTGTTTCAGCATTCCGCAACACACCAACTCGCCTGCACACTTTTCGCCTGTTCCAGAATTATCACAGGCGTCCTTGGGCAAGCAGGTTCCAGAACAAGTATTTTTAGGCTGACTATCACAGCAATAAGAATTAACATCTTTACAATAGCCTGCATTATTAATCTTTTGGCTTGAATCGCATTTTGCCTGACATGCTGTCGGACAATCTGGATAATCATTTGGAAAAGCAGAGGGGCCTTGATACTTGTAGGCTAACGCCGGCGTAGCCGCCAAGAGAGAGCAAAAGATAAAGAGAGCAAAAGATAAAACGTAGACAAAAGACGACAGACGGCAAACGTGTGTTGATGCGATATTCGATATTCGATATTCGATATTCGAGTTGAGCATATTATTTCTTCCACGAACAGCATACCTGATCCGTCGGACAGCCGTTTTGGCCGATGTTGGTGCATGGGTGATCGGCTGGGCCGACGTTGGCTTGAAGAGCTTGGTTTAGGCAGAACTGTTTGCAGTCTGCTTGGCAAGCTTTGGCCGCATTTTGATCCCCAACGCACACAACTCCCTTGCTCCCGGCTTTAGCTTTAGTCGCGGCAGCAGCTGCGGCCTGTTGTTGTTCCAAAGTAGTCTGCTCAGTCGTCGCTTGTGTTGACTCGGTTCCACCCGCTCCCCCGCCAGTACTAGCGATGTTCGTCACTTGCATTTCAGTCAAAGCTTTGATAAAGCTGTCAGCAAACAAATACGAGCCTGAAATGATTATCAAACCCAGGACAGCGCCTTGGATTGCCTGCTGGGCATGCTTTACTTGGCCTGCGTCCCCGCGTGCTGTCATCCAAGCCACGCCGCCGTAGACAAAAACCAAAAGCGCAATGGCGCCGACAATACCTAAAAACATCGCAATGATCCTGCCGATGATTATTGGAATGGACGAAGTGCCCAAAGGATTATTCAAAGTGTACGAAGTTGGCGTAACTTTTTTGGCAGCTGGTGCAGCTGCGGTCGCTACGCAACACACCTGGCCGCCCGGGCACGTTTCTCCCAAATCTCCTGTTTTAGATTTAAGCGCTGTTCCAGCCATGCAACCAGCTTCCGATGACGCGCATGTATAGCTACCGCCTGCAGTCAAAAGTTTGGCAAAAGCAGCGCATAAGCCAGCGTTCTTTTGTACCATACACGCCTGCCCAGACGGGCATCCGGTGACATTCCCAGACTGGGTATATTTTGCCAATGAACTATACTTAGTCGGATCCATTTCA
>JBAYJJ010000035.1:0-13998 GCA_041665165.1 Patescibacteria group bacterium
GCCAAGGTCTACTGGATTTTGTGCAGACATACCAAGCCAGCTAAAAGCCCAGACTGATTGCATGAAAAATTGGATAATGCCGATCAAAGCTGCTGGAATCAATGAGACAACGAACCAAAAAATAATTTTTCGTAAAGAAATATCTGCGCGCCACAAGGTCACGAAGAATGCGGCAAGAATCAGCACCTGCGTCCACCATTGTGCAGCCGGCCGCACACTCCCCCACGCGCTCAAAACCGTAAGCATGCCGAAAACAGCCAGCAGCATCAGAGATGCGATGGACGCCTGCTTGGAAATCTGGCGTTTGGCGTACATGGATCCGAGAGCGATTACTGCGATGAGCAATACCCACGAGCCATAAAAAGACAGCCTCCCTTGCTCCCATGGCCAGCCTGCTAATTGCGCATCCGCAAACCAGCGCGTCTGCCAAGGCAGAGCCAAGATGGCTAAACGCCACAAGATCTCAAAACCTGAATTTAAGGTTTTACCTCGTATTCTTTGCATATTTCGTAATATTTATTTTTAAACATTCGTCGATTGTCTTTTACATGGAATTTAAGCGTGTAACCATCGACCATGACGCTTGTATCTAAATTTGCGCGCGATTTTATCTGCTCAGGGAACATTTTTTCCTGGACTTTGCGCGCAAAAGACTCTGACCAGCTATCCGCTACACAGCTTTTCGCTTTTCGCTTTTCGCTGGTTGATTTTGCGAATGGCGAATGGCGAATGGCGAGTTGCGATGGATAATCCGTATCAAGCGCTAGCCATTGCTTGGCAAAAGGATGTCTGCGCAGGATTGAAGAATTTGCGTTCCAAAGTTCTTGCAAAGCTCCATCCTCCTTGAGCGGCAAGAGATATAAAAACCAAAACCTGAAATACGGGTCATCCTGCTCGAGCATGCGCGAAGAGAGGTCCAAATCGCTATCAGAAACAAAAAACGACAAGCACACCGGATCAACAACATTTTTTGCGCCCGGCCTATCGCCCATGAGCATAAAAGGCAGGACTGAGGCCAAGCGTGTTCTCCAGATGGCACCCTGGCGTGCGATGATAAAAAAATCCAAGTCGCCTTTGTCTGCTGTTTGGCCTAAAGCCGCAGTATTGCACAAGAAAATCGCCCGCACCCATGGCAGCATGCCAAGGAATCTCGCGACCTTGCGCGCCTTCTTGAGTTTGCGTGGAAAAGAAATTTCTTTTTCCCTGCCTGATTGGATTTGGTCTGCGAATTTTAAAAGCGAGAGGCGCCCCGTCTCTTCGCTGATTATCTTGTTGGACAATAGGCTTGATAAGGCTTCTGAGATCTCTGCTTTTTCCAAAATCTGATCAGACTCGCCTTGGTCAAGCGCATTCAAAAGCTGAATACGCGTCGGCGCATAACCCCAAGCCGCATGAAAGGCTAGAGTCCGTATTATCGTTTCCTCCTCAGATGTCATAATCAAGCCTGCTCTTTCATGTTCGCATTCGGGACTTGGGGCGAGGCAAAAGCAATAACTGAAGCTCCGACCGGCAGAACCGTATCTGCTACGATGATTTCATCCTCTTTCCATTCAATGACTTGGCTCCAAGCGACAATCAAGGTCTTATCCAACAAGCGCGGCAGAACATATTGGCTGGCGACCACAAAATGCTCGATCCTGCCCGTGGCCGGGTCAACTTCTATGCCTATTACACGGCCCAAAACCTGGCCTGATTTAATCCGGGCTATTAAACGGGATTTGGGGGTAAAGTTAAACATATAGATATTTTTGCCTGTTTTAAACCCCCCGTAAAGGGGGGCTTAATTTTTAGCTTAATTGCGGGTCTGTGCCAGAGGCTGAGACGGGAGGCAAAGGTTTGCGCATCAATAGATATTGTTGGAGGACGGTAAGCAAGCTCATGACCAACCAATACAACGCAAGGCCGCCAGGAAGCTTGATGCCGATGATCAAAGTCATGATTGGCATGAGATACATCATCTGCTTGTTGACCATGGCCGACATATCCTCGTCTTTGGCGCCGGGCTGACCCTTTACCTCAGGCGGCAAGGAAGCGATCGCACCTGGCTGATTGCGCATCATCATCCAAGACTGTAGGAACTGCGCTGCTGCGGCCAGGACTGCCAAAATATAATTTGGCGTGCTCAAATTAATGAAACCCAAAAACATCGTGTGGATGGTTCCTGGGTTGGGCACGAACGCATATAGCATGGACAGTGATTTGGACTGTAGTCCTTGGGACAATGCCTGATACAAGGCAATGAACACGGGCAATTGGATAATCAGCGGCAAACAGGAAGATGCTGGATTGATTTTTTCTTTCTTGTACAGATCCATCAGTTCTTTAGCTTGAGCTTCCTTGTCATCCTTGAGCCTCTTGCGGATTTCAGCAATCTTGGGTTGCAAAGACTGCATGGCTCTTTGCTGTTTGATCTGAGAAGCCGTAAAGGGATACAGAATCAATTTTATAATTATTGTCAGCACGATAATAGCCAAGCCTAAATCATTGCCCGGAAGCATCCCGTACAGCCAAATCATCAAATTCAAGATTGGACGGAAAAGTATTTCATTATAAAGCCACATCATATTTTAATTGCTTATTTTGTCATCTTGAGCGAAGTGAGTTCGATGAACGAAGTCGAAAGATCTGGTTTGATCTGAACGAGCCAGATCCCTCGGCTTCGTCGGACTTCGCTCGGGATGACATAAGATTTAGGACTCTTCGGGCTTAGACTCTGGTTCCGGCGATTCTGGTTGTTCGGCTGCGGCTTCGTCCTTCAATGAACTCACAATTTCACCAATATCTGAATCAGCAACTACTTCGCCGATTTCCTGATTGACCACCGTAATCTTCCAGCTGGTGAGCTTGGCGGCCAAGCGCACATTTTGTCCGCCCTTGCCAATGGCCAGAGACAACTGATCCGGGGCGACATGAACCATGGCCAAATGCTCCTCGCGCCTGAGATCAACGCTCAGCACCTTGGCCGGGCTCAAAGAATTGGCAATGTAATCGCTTTCATCCGGGCTCCACAAGACAACATCCACTTTTTCGCCGCCAAGTTCGCGGATGATAGTTTGGATGCGTGTGCCGCGCTGACCAATACAAGACCCGATAGGATCGATCATTTCATCGTTGGTTGAGACCGCGACTTTAGTCCTGGCTCCGGCTTCGCGCGCAATGTCTTTGATTTCTACAACGCCGCTGGCGATTTCCGGAATTTCCTGGGCAAACAAAGAAGCCACCAAGCCCGGGCTTGAACGCGAGAGCCTGATTTCCGGGCCCTTGTTGCTCATACTGACTTCGCGCAAAATCGCTTTGATGCGCGTGCCCGGGAAATACCGTTCGCTTTCTATCTGATCCTCAGGCAGAAGTATGCCGTTGGCGCGGCCCAAATCAATCAAGACCAGTTTGCCCTCGCGGCGCTGGACAGTGACGTTCATCAGCTCGCCTTCGCGCTCCTTGAAATCATGGAAAATGACATTGCGTTCTGCTTCGCGCAATTTTTGCATGATCACCTGTTTGGCAGTCTGGGCAGCCATGCGTCCGAAAGCAGCCGGGATATTCAGCTCAACCCTGATCTCATCCCCTACCTTGGCGTCAGGCTTCAGGTCTTTTGCATCCGAAAGCATGATCATGGTCTTGGGATTGAACACAAATTCATCTTCTTCGCCCTCTATTGCCTCTGTTTGCTGTACTGGAGCCGGGCGTAGCGTCATGCCTTTGGCATCCCTTTCTTTTTTGCCGGCATGCGCTGCTTCGAATTTCTCAAAATAATCATCGGGCAATTCCATGTCTGCCACGACTTCTTTGACATCAAAAATCCTGATGCCGGCTGTTGCACCGTCATACTGTTCAGGATCAAACATGCACTTGATGTTCTGGTTCTTGTTGCCGAAATCCTTCCTATAGGCCGCGGCCAAAGCCGCTTCAACCGTCTCTAAAACAGCTTCTTCGGTCAGAAGCTTCTCGTCGCAGATCGCTTTGATCGCCTGTGAAATCTGACTTGCCATAACAATATATTAATTCAAAATTCAAAGAGCAAAATTCAAAGTGTCCGTGTCCCTTCGGGAATTATCTTATGACGAACGCCGATAGGCCACATGCATTTTGAAATTTGCATTTTGCTCTTTGCTTTATTTATTAAAGAGACCCGTTCATCCAGAACGAGTCAATGTGCATAATGTTATCTTATTTAAGAATGTTTGTCAATATCTTGATTTCTTTCCCATGACTTTATTGAATATTCAAGTTAATCTGTGGTTTTGGTGTATTAGCATACCAATTCGGGTACACATGTTCAATTGGCAATGGTCCGGTTTCCGAATATCCGACCTCAACCGATCCATTGAACATGGCCCATGGCCTGTATAACTTTTGCCACAAAGTAAGGTCTTTATCCGCCAGACCGATCGAAGAGCACTCATTGCTTAACGTGGCCGAATTAGTTTGTTTCACTTCTTCGTAATTGATCTTGGTCTGCGAGCCGTCCCAACAACCGCCATTCGGATGCCTGATCAGCTTCTCGCGGCTGACAGCTGCCCCTCCGGGCTGTTCCTCTCCCTTTTGTGTGCAATCGCCCGTGCACCAGCCCCAATTATCCATGACCATGACGCGTGGCGTGTACCTGCAGCGGTTGAGCACTGAGTTCAAACATCCACCCATCGGAGACAAACCCATGACGCATTTCTCATTCGGCCTGCAATCCGCATTAACTGAACAAACGACATCGGGATTATGCTCGCAACGCCTTTGTTCATCGCAAACAGCCGAAAGCAACTGGTTCGTGTCGCATTTGTAGACGTGGACGAATTCAAAGAATCCTTGTCTGCAGGCATCATTGCTATTGCCGAAAAATATGCGCGGAGAACAGGTGTCAGAAGCCCCGCAATCTTGGTCTTTATGGCAAACTTTATAAGCCTGTTTGGAACAATTGCCCATTTGCAGGCATGCGCCTGTTCCAGGAGGACAATCTGCGTTGCTGTTGCAAGCCAAACCTGGCACGAACTCACATTCACGATCCGTGTTGCATACGGGTTTTTGATTCTTCATTTGTCCGTTTGAGATTTCCTGCACCGAACCGTCCCCCCAATCAATGACAATATTCTTAATCGGGCTTTGTTCATGAGCGGCCCAGGCAAAAAACCTCATCGTTGCCAGGCCTTGGCCGCCGCCGTAATAAACCAAACCCTCGACTTTATTGTCCAAGCTGAACGTGTCCAAAGCGCCGACTGATTGTGCATTGGCTGACTGGGCAGCCCGATTGGCATTGGGAGCAGCTACTCTTGGTGGCAGGGGCCTGTACCAGCTCATGTACTCTTGACCGCTCATATTGCGGTTGCCGCCTGAAATATATTTGAACGTATCCAAACCATTAGTCACATCCGTGGCCGAAAGGATGAACTCGCCTTTTACTGATTTGTTATTAACCGAATATTTGTTGGTGAGGTCATACGTAAACAAACACGCATCCCGGCCATCTTTACAGACATCTCCCCTGGGCAAGTAGCCTGGACGATGCGTACAACTATTGTTATCCAAATCCGGATCTAAAGAGTCTGGATTGCCTGAATTCAAAACGCACTCTGGAATTGGCTCTCCTGCCTTAATCTTGCTGGTATACTCGCCTATGCTCGAGTAACCCTCAATACTATATGGCTTGTTCGTCACCGTGTCCGTCTTGCCAGAATAAGCCTGTTTAATGACATCGGCGTATGATAGGTAATTATCGCCAGCTCCATAAGCTGTTGCGGGTTTACAGAATTGCCAATCTGGAGTCAAATCATCTTTAGCATATTTCGCTGGGTCCATGCCTGGGTCTGCCTTTATCTGCGGGTTGCATTGCGATTCGGTTTCTACAACCTGCCCGTCCAACTGGCCGCCGATACAGCGGCAAGTCTGGAATGTTTTGTTCATATCCCCGACCGGACCTGGCATCAATACCTGAGAATCACCTCCCCCAATTACATAAGAAGGAATCCAATCCCAGCTGTCAGGTTTAGCCAAACCATCCTTAGTATCAAATTGATCAACCATATTACCGACATTGTCCAGATAGGTTTTCCCGCTTATCCAAGGCATCAGGACTTCTGAAGGCGTTTCACGCTTCACCCCCAAACCGCTCATACTGTCTGGAACGTTGGCTGAGACTAATCTAACCTGACCATATTTGCCTTTTACACTATCCGAATCAGTCCCGCCCGCTGGTGGTTCGCAGTGGCCCGGCACAAAAACGTCATATAATAAATTCGTGTTATTTGAAGCGGCCAACGAGGCTCCTGGATAAAGCTGGAGCTGAGGATTATTGCGATTCATGAATATACCCCACCCTGTCCAGTCAAAATAATTATCTTTCATGTCAACCTTATATTGCTTCTTGTATTCAGATATGGCTTTGTCGAGTTTAACCGCAGCTTGATCAAACTCTGGTCTGCGTGGACAGGAAAATTCAGGAACGCCTCCGCAATTCTGCAATTTATGATCATCATCTGCAATATTTCTAAAAATATCATCTTCATAATATGCATACCAAGAAAGATAGGTGTCCAATACCGTTTCAAACTTAGCATTTAATTCCGACGAATAACCATATCCAGACCACATGCCGATAAAAGACTCCCACAATTTGAATTTAAAGCCACCAAATCCAGAGCCTTGAGTATAGTCCCTTGTTTTTGGAGAAAGTACTTCATAGTCAGTCTTGACGGCCAATGGAAAAATCGTTGTGAAAAATAAATGACTTGCACCCCATGGAAAAACAGAATTGCCACCCGGTTTAGCCAAATCAAAATTAGGAATTATCTCTTTATAAATACGGGTGTCCAAGAATAGCTTATTGAACCATTGACTTAGCCCCCATGATTGTAAAACGGTGAACGGTTTTATCTTGGTTATATCTGCAGGCAACCAAGCGGGTAGAGTTGTGTCTGCAACCGTATACCATAGCCCCTGAATCCAGGCGCCATATACGGGTAAACTTGAGTTGTATTGGCTGGTAAACAAATATATGCCTATGGATTGGAGCTCTCTAGCCAAAGGATTGACCGCAAACGGAGCTACGGCCGCCATTCTATAATTCCACTTTTCCGGCTTTTCAGCAGCCGCCCGATTAGCGCCAGCAATTTTGTCCAGATATTGGGCGTATGAACTGGGGAAAGCCAAGGCAGTCTGGTTGCATGTTTCCAAACATGTGGACAAAATATCTTTCTTTTCTGCAAGCCCATTAAAGAAAATGTTGATTAAATTTTTATTTTGCAGCAAATCCACGCAAAGGTCTAACCAAGGTTTGATTGGGCAGAGCGCATCCATGCCCTTCGCCTCCGGGACTAACAAATTATTTGTTATTAAATCCTCACTGATCTTTGCCCCATATCCAGTGCTGTTGACCGCAGATCGAATAATGGGTGGGGTTTCGCCATAGCTGGTCAAAACTGCCGGCTCCGAATATTTGTCATCTACTTCTGTCATTACCCCGCTGTCAAACAAGGGCGTAGGCAATTTACGGTTTTTAGTCGTGACAGAGGCTGTAAAATCTTTGCCGTCAGCTTTGTCGTCTTGCGAATACATGAGCCTCAATTCCCCGGCGCCATAAATCTTCCCAGTCGCACTCCCATCGTCGTGCGCTCCCCAAAACTCAAAAGCGCTGAACCTGCAATCGTTATTGGTTTTGCACCTGGAAAGCTTGTTATAGCCCTGGCAATAACCCGTACCTTTGAATTGCGGCATTTTTACATATGGATCCAAAGTCTCCTGCACTGCTGGTGTGGCATTAACCGTGCAATAGCCGCAAGTCGGCACTTGGTTAGGAGTGGTCTGACCTGCCAAATCAAAGAAATTTGTTGGCGAGGAAACGCCCGGGCACGGGATAACGCTCAACGGGCAATCCATGGATTTATCGCTAGGCAGAGCGCACCTGGCTCCGGGATTGGCTGCGCTGGGCGTGCACTGAAAAATGGCAATATTTTCGATATTGTTCTGGTTGTATGGGCCTAAATTAACAGTCAAATCAGCCGCATGCGAATATAGCGTGTCGTCCAAACCTTTCGTACTCCAATAATATCTCAAACCGTCAATTAATGCTGGTTGTATGAACTGGGAGTCTGGAAACTTCCCTGGGAAAATTTTGCGAATATAACTTGCTATCGAAACCGAGGTTTCTCCGCTCATTAAATCCAACAAATTGGTCTCGGTCGAGCCTTTTATATCCACACCGCAATTAGCTTTAGCGTTAACCGACGCTTTTTGAGCCAAGGCAAAAATTACCGGCAAAACAGAATCAATGTCATTCACAGAAGAAAGGCTTGCCTTATCCGGGTACGCATAATACATGGATGGATTATTCGGACAGCGATCTACCTTGAACTTTATTTGCGGGCCATTTTCATCATCAGCCTCTTTATAAAGGCATGAGGAGGAATACATCTGATTGGACCCAGGCGTGTTTCCTGCTATCTTGCCCGCATCTTCCCGCATCCTGTCATATTCTCCGCCCGGGCAAACACCCGGAAAAGTGTCTATATGTGGATTGGGCCAAGTTGATGCACCATATGAACTGCAACTTTGAACTTTGCACAATCCAAGATCAGAAAGTTGGCTCGCTTTCAAGGTAAAGGCCGTATTCCAAGGCCCGGTTTTTGGCCCGCAAGTAGTGTACATGGGCGCCCTGGTCTCGACTGTCTCGCCAGTGTCATCGTTCTTCTCATAATAAATCATTGGCGCGTTATGGCAATTCGCATCAGTGTTTCTTGGGGACTCGTCGCCGCAATGCATACCCCTATTTACTCCTGAAAGTGTATTGCACCGCCAATTCTGATTTTTTACTTCCGAATCAACTTTCGGGTCGCATGTCGCATACCCCGAACAGGTGGTTAAGCCAGCGGCGTGGTTTGAGTTTGGCGCGCATTTCTTGCCTTGATTGACGCCTGTCACGCAGACCCAGTCATCCTTGCCCACCATGTCAGTCTCCCAGCGGTAAATTTTATAGACCTTGGCGAACAAGTTGGTCAGCGGCGCCCAAGCGCTTTGCTGGTCCATGAGCACTGTTTGCAGGCCGACACCCGAATCAACAAATGAAGGCGAGCTGCCCGTTCTGCCCGAAAGCGGAATTGATGCGCCCATAATCATCGGGTCATGCCCGATTAAACCGGTAGCCAAAGCTGAGCCGAATGGTGAATTGCGGCTGTCATAAGTCAGTCCTAAGATAGGCACCAGGAACTTCCCGCTGTACCAGACCCTGTCCGCAAAAGCAGCGCTTTCACGGGTATTTGGCGAGACGACCTGCCCGACTTCCCGGCAAACATCCGTCTTGACCACGTCCAGCTGCAAGTACAGCCAACCTGGATCGCCTGATTTCTTTTGCGGCAAACAGGTGGTTATCCAAAAACCGGCAAACTGCCAAGGACCGGACAGCTTAATATTTCCTGCCTGATCAGGCGACATGGAGTTTTCCGTATCATTCATGTTTTGGAACATGGCCCTTATGGCAAAATACGGATTGGAAGCAGAACACTCAGTCGCATAGAACACGCCCTGGCCCGACTTCTGCCTAAGATTAAATAAAGTCTGTTCCTGGGGCATGAACTGATTAATGGTTTTGTCTCTCCATTGAAAAGCAGTCTGAGAATTGTCATAGCGATAACCGGTTTCCCAATATTTGTAGTAACACGGCTTCTTATTTTCCGGGTCCTGCATGCATCCCAGCTGTATCGGCGTTCCTTGCTCGTTCGCATACACGCGTTCGCTGGTGCGGTCGAGCACGCCCGGGAAACTCTGGCTGAATTGCGATGAAAAACTGTTTGAGTTGGCGCTGACTTGGCTTAAATATCCTTCGCACGAAAAATCTTTTTCTTCTTTTTGTTGGCTGTCCAAAATGGGTTTGCCCAGCCCATCCAACAAGGTTTTTGGTTCTGAAGCAGTGGGATATGCCATGCCTAACCAGCCTGGATTCCACTTGCAAGCAACGCCGGCAGCATACGGATTAATCCTGAAACGGAAAAGTCCGAATTTGAAATCCAAAGCATCAGCATCTGGTGTAAAGAAACCCTTGTCCGGACTGCTTCTATATGGAATAAAATATTCCATATAAGATTGGTTAAAAGCGCTTCCGGTCATTATCCAGCGTCCTTCTTTTTCATTGAAATCGAGCCAGTCGGGCGCACTCTGTAGATTGTCAGCCACATTTTCATTAATTGGATAACCTTCGCACAAGGAGGTGCGGCGGCAAGCTGACATCAAATTCTGCATGTTGCCCCCGGTGAGGCCTTCTGGGGTGGGATGGACGTTGGAAACGCCCTCAATCGATTTATTGCTGTATTTATTCTTATCCGCAACATTCCACCATACATTCGGCCTTGAGAACTCAAAGTGCAGAAGTTGGCCGGGGTTCTTGAAATTCAGACTTGCTAAATTAGGATCTTTGTCCAGAGCATAAGTGACCGTCGAAGGCGTCTCGATCTTCTGTTGATTGGCTCCGCTAATGCAGAAATATTCGCCCGCACCCTGCGGCGGGAGGTATCCGGCCGTCGGTGAATAATGGGTCAAATCAAATTTGCCGCCTAAAACGCCGGACGGGCTCCAAGTCAAGCATGGCGCCAAACTCTTGGCCACGTCGCTGGTCCGTGTTTTATCCCTTTCCAAACAATATGCATACCGGCCGTTTTGTACGACTACGTCCTGAATTGATGCGCATGTACCATTGTCGCAACTATCCTTGGCTGAACCGGCTTTCATTGAAATCAGCATACGGTTCTGCCCATCAACCGGGATGTAACCGCCTGGCACGCACGAGCTTCCGTCATTTTTGCCGCCAATACACACGCCAACAGACGGCGCCATGCCTGACAGCTCATAATAGCGCTCTATGTTTTGCTCATACCGCACCTTCCTATACGAGCACGAACAGTCTTCGCCAAAAATGCAGGCTTTTGCGCCCTCATAACCAGGCATCATTGTTTTAGGCGATGGCGGCACGCTATTTTCATTCCACTTTTCTACGTATTCATTGGTCAAAGGCGAACTAACCTCAGGGTAAAGCTGGCACTCCGGGCTGGGCATGGACGTCTGGAGCAATGCATTGCCCCTGCCTGTATCGCCTCCGGTAAACTCCTTATAAATCTGCTGTATGTTCTTGGAAATGTTTTCGGACCCTTTGCCTCCGCTCACCAAAGTTAAAGATTCATTTCCACTGATAGCTAATGTACAGATGCTATAAGGCGCCATGCTATAGCCAGTCTGCCCAGTACGCAAATCTTTACAGAGCTTGACGCCGGAAGGCAGGGACTTAAAATTAGGATCGTCCTCCAATATAATACTGCTGTTGATCGGCAAATCAGCCGTCAGGCGGTTATCGTAGCGATAGTTGTTTTTAACGCTGCCTGTCAAAATCTGATAGCCGACTGGCTTAGGATAGATGTCCGGCAATAGATATTGGTTAGGTGTGGTATAACCGGAATAGTCCAGCGTGCCATAGCCGACCGGCCTGCCGCTGTAAAGTTCAGGGGTCAAGAATTGGCCGGCTTTAAGCAAATCCTCTTTTGACCGATCCGTGAATTTGGCGCAAAAAATATCTTCGTTGCGCGAACCATTCTTCTCGCACAACTCAAGTTGCGAACATTGATTGACGAATTTCTGCGCAGACGGATCATAAACAGTCTCCCCTGTGCGGCAGCCCATCCAACGCGCACATTCTCGTTCCATTTTTACTTTTAACACCAAATTGGAGTCATTGGAGAATTTCTCTATTTTGCACGTACCCTCTACGGTTCCGACGGTAGAGACCTGGCCATCCATGATGGTTACCGAGCATTGCGATGAGGCCTGGCACGGCCGATTCTCGGCGCTGGACGCAGCAAACTGGTCGGACCACAGCTTCTCAAACCTTTCGACAACCAAAATCTTATATAAAGCATCGCTTTCACCGGATTGCTGCGGCCTATATTTTTTCACAAAATCTCTACATCTCCCATTTCCCGTGCAATAAGGGTTTTCTTTGTCCTTATCGCAATCCACCGGGCTTTGCGCCGCGCCATGTTCTGCCTCTATTTTGGCATATGTGGCTTTGCTGCTGGCCTGCGTTTCCGAAATATTTTTATTATTGAACAGCACGCAACCCGAAAGAGGGTCAGCCACTCCGCCGCAGGAGCTTGTATCCAGCCGGTTGCTGTTAATCATGAAATACGACTTCCCGTCCGGCTTGGATGGATCAGATGAATCGTTTGGATCCACGAACTCAGCGCACTCACTTTGGTCTTGCGGGCATTCAGCGCCCCAGCCTGCATACCTGAGCTCGCCAGTGAATTGGAGCATGAAGCTCTCGCCCGAACCAAGATACTCCGGGTAACATGGAATGCTTGTCCCCTTCCTGAACCAGCCTGAATAAACGCCATCCTGCATTATGTTGTAGGCTTCGTTTTTTTGTAATTGGACAGCCTTCTGCCACACGCAAGCATGCTGGCCAGGATCCCTGAAATACTCAGTTACATTGCCGCTTTGGAATCTGTTGCAGAAAAGCTCATCTTTGCGGCAAGCGAGCTTCAAGTTCCCGCTGTCATCCGCATAAGAATCAAAATCGTGTTTCAACAGTACTGTCTGGAAGCCTTGCACCTGCTTCTGATTATTGTAGATGTCTGCATCCTGAGGTCTCACGGCATAAGTCGTTGTGGCTAAGCTGAGCCCGGTTTGCATGAAGACTGGCTTGCCAAAAGCGCGGCACATGTTCTCTGCGCTGTCGCATTGGGCGCGCTCATCATCTATGGCGTAATAATATCTGAATGGATCAGTGGTTTCAGACCAATCGCCCAAGAATTGCTCGTCATATGCTTTGGCTTTTAGGTCAGCCGGATTATTTGATTTGTCATTGCCTTTTTTAGAAGGCCCGGCAGTTCCTGCAATGCTGGCAGTCTTAGGATACGGGTCAGCATTGCCGCGCGTATCAATAAAAGACTTGCAGCCAATGGCCTGCTCGCGGCACAAAGAGCTGAATTTGCGGACAAAAGCCGTGTTTCCGTCGCGGTCAGTGTACGCACGGCAACCGGCCATGGCATGCGGCTCAGGGATATTTTCTGGGTAAGTCGCATCACAAGCAGCGGGAATTGACCATTTGTCTTTGATTACGAACTGCGTGTCATTCAATTGATCCAGCCTGATCGTGTCCAAATACGCAGCCTTGAACCCTGCCGGGAAATGCCAGGCGATTTGTGCCGTCGTGGTCGCACCTTGGGCTGTGCCCTTAATGGCGAACGGACCGAATTCAAACCGTTTCCATTTGACGTCAGGCACAAAAGAACCAGCGATTTGGCCGTCAATGCTGACGTTGGCGTTTTCGGCGACGATATTATCTGTCTTAACCCAGAATGAAATGCGATACAAAGTACTCGTCGTACTAATCGGTACAACCATTTTCAAATCCATGTCTGTTACTCCACCAGCCTCGACTTTGATGGATTGGTCGCCGACTAACACGCTTTCTTTTGACAATTGGACCTTGACCGGCTTATCAAACGCGAATTTCGCCAAACTGTTCGGATCATTAAATTGCTCAAACAACACGGCGACCGCGTTCCTGCCTGTCGGACCCATGTATGCGCGGCAACCACCGGCTTGAGCTGAACAAGTATTGCTCTCAGCAGGCAAAGCCAAATACATGCAATCCTTGGTCTCAGCTACGAATTGCCCACCTGTCTTGTTGCAATCCACATCAGACGAATTACTTTTGCGCATCAGCGTACAAGCCAAATCTGACGAAATGGTCTGCGAATAATAGTTGTAATAGACTGCGCCGTCTTTGTCATAAAACTGGCGGCAATCAGGATCAGTCCCCTTTTTCCAAGTTATTTCATTGCAAGTGCCAGGATCTTTGATTGACCCAAGAGCCGCGCCTTTAAGTAAAATCTTAGGCGAATTGTCTTTATCAGATTTGATCAAAGACCAAGTCTTCAGTTGATACCCTGTCACATCCGAACCTTCCCAAGTAAAAAAGGTGGCTGAGTTTGCACTTGGTTTTTCGCAAGATCTGAGCTGGTTATA
>JBAYJJ010000036.1:0-13881 GCA_041665165.1 Patescibacteria group bacterium
TCAAAACCCTCAGACAATCTCCCGTCAATCGTGGCTTTTGAAAAATCAACGTCATACTCGCTGATGAACTTCAAGCCCGCCCTTTGGTCAAAACTGGCGTTAAGCAAATCATACGGCTTGGACGGACGGAACTTTTTATTGAGTTCAAGGCTCGTTGCCCGATAGCTTGCGATGAACGAGGGCATGAGCATGAGTTTTTCTTTGCCTTTTATCGGGATCCCTTGTTTGGCGAAAAAGCCTTTGATGTCCCTTTTTGGTTTTCCAAGCGTTTCTATCGCGGTCTCAAAAAGGCGATGCATGAATTTTTCTTGCTTGATCCTCGGATACATGGAAGAGAACAGCGGCGGATCTTCGCTGATCGCCGCGGAAACATTTTCCGGAGCATTGGCTGCCAGCCAGAGCGAAAGCACAGCTCCCGAAGACAGCCCAGATACTATCGCTGGTTTTTTGATGACTTTCTCAAGGAACTCTTTAAGGTCTTCGCCGATTATATTATAGGAATACTGCCCCGGAGTCCTGGTTGATTTTCCATGGCCCCTGACATCAACCGCAAAAACATGATACTTCTTCGAAAAATGAGGCATTACCAGTTCATATCCCTGCCAGAACTCCATTTGCCCAGGAATGAACAATAACGGAGGGCCATTATCAGGACCTTCAACATAATTCATTGTTATTTCTTTGGTTTTGAATTTCTTTTCTTTGAATCCTTTTGGGATGGTTTCGACAGACAGCCTGAACGGATTGAAAGTTTTCGCAAGCAAATAAATCACTACCAACAGAAAAATCCATAATCCAGGCACATGATAAACAACCACAGCTATGATCGCCAATGCCCCTAAAACACTGTAAATAATCGCTTTGCTCATAACCCTGCCATTATACTCCTAAACCATGGCAGCCACGAACAAACAAAAAACGGGGCAGAGACCCCGTAGAAAACGTCGTTAAGGGACGGAATATTTTGGCAAGGTGCTCAACGGCTCGCTTTGGCGCAAGTTTCCCTTGCTTGGGCGTCCAGAATTCTGGTAGAACAATCCCAGCAGGAAATCACCTTTGGTTTTGAATCTGGATACTCATTCTCATAGTGGAACAAGGATTCAGCCTTGGCATCGCCCATGGTGTTCGCATCGATGTGATAGAACCTGGTCTCACACACCTTCTTGCACGCACTCTTGTTCGTGTAAGTCACCCGGCACCCGTAGTCGTGCTCGTAAGCGATTGGTTCCTTCTTTCTTTTCTCGCATCCAGCAAAACAGCTGACGCACACCAGCAGAAAGAGCGTTACCCACTTCATAACCGCCTCCTTGTTTGACCTTTCCCAAGGTTCGCACATCCAGCCGATTTTGGCAAGGGATAGGCCTCGACCCATAACTAAAATCGGCTCCCTTAGAAGCCGATTTTAGAGTCTCGTTAGCTCAGTAGTCCTGCCAAATGCAGGAGATAGAGAAAGAACCCGGTTGAGACAAGAAATATAGCCCAGCCAAGAGCTAATCCGACTGGAGAGCCCCACTCATCCCATCTCCGTCTTGGATGTTTTCGCTCCAGCCAATACCTCTCATCCGCAGAAAGACTGAGTTTGTCGTCTTCATTTTTATCCATAAGAATGTGATAAAAAATTGAGTTAGACTATCCAACCCACCTTCGCATAAAGCTCCGGCGGACACGTCGACCTCGTATTCGTAAACAGGTTGGATAATTGGGGCTCTTGATTTTTAAGATTGGGACTCCTTTATTTGTCTCAAGAGCAAGACAGGAGTGTAAATCCAAACATCCAGGATAATAGCCGCTTTTCTCTTCAACGGCAAATTCTTATATTCCCCTCCTCCCCCTCGTCCTGTTTGGGGGTATTTGTTTGGCTGGTACTTGAAGAAATCCAGTCTATCAGCTATCATTGGCCTGCGTAAAAACAGTGCTTTTTGCGCTTAAGGAGAGGTCGCATAGTGGCCGAGTGCACGCGCTTGGAAAGCGCGCATACCGCAAGGTATCGAGGGTTCGAATCCCTCCCTCTCCGCCATAAAAAATGCTTCGGCTGAATGCCGGGGCATTTTTTATTGAAATTAAAAAACCCCGGACAAAAGCAATCCGAGGGTCAGAACTTTAGGCGCCTAAGCCTGAGGCGCAGGGTGATAAGAGCGGGAACTGCAATCATGCAGAGTATGACCGCTAAATACCACTGTCGCTGAACGAGCACTACAACAAGGTTCAGCTGAAGGAGGCTCAGCATGATTATCTGCACCAATGCCCGCAGATCAATCATCTGAATCGAGGTAAGCGGCGGCTTTTGCCTGCGTATTTCAGCTTTCTTTTCTTCTGAAATAAGTATGGTTCCTTTTTCGGTTCCAATCGCTTCACGCCACATCAGGAACCCCTCAATGACCAACATAGTACCAAGCATGACAAGCTGTGTTGTGTAGAGCTTTTCTTGGATGAAATGTAGGGTCTCCATTTTTCCTCCCAAGGCGGTCAGAACTTCAGGCGGCGGAGCCTGAGGAAAAAAGCAGCTACAGCCGGAATCAGGATCATGCCAGCGATGGCAGCAACGTGGTATCGTTGCCTGGTCAACTCCCCAGTCAAGCCAATCAGCAAAATGAGGATCATCACAATCTGCACAATCGCTTGCGAATCAAGCAATTGAATTGAATTCGCAAGAGGCATCTCTCCTCGAATCTTTTGCTTTTGTTGGTCTGATATGAGGACCTTGCCCAATTCCGTGTTCTTGACCTCAGACCACATATAAAGGCCTTCGATGACCAACAGAAGACCCAGCGATACAAACTCAGCCGTCTGCGACTGCAGCGCTTCCTTGAAAGCTTGCATTACACCCTCCTGGTTGGTATGTGCTTTTGCGATTTAAGCATAAAAATGACTCAATGTCAAGGCGTTGTGCTCCCCTCTTTTTCCATGTAAAATAGCCATATTCCATGTTTGATCTTTTAATCAGAGTCATTCCTCTTGATATCGCAGTCTTGATAGGCGCCCCTGGCATCTTGGCCTTGACTTTGTTTTTGCTCGGAGTCAAAAACCATCCCAAGCTTAAAGTCTTGGGGTTTTTAATCGGGTCATTGATCGTAGGCATTGCGATTGCTTTGCTTGGCCTGTATTTCGGTGACCTGACGCCCAAAGGCCCGCACCAGACATTGGCCAGCGCAATCGTGGACACTGCCTTTGGCACTCTGTTCGCCATCTATGGCATTTACGTGCTTTTCCCCAAAGACAGGAAACTCAAACCTTCAAAAGACACAAAAAGCCATTTTTTCAGATGGATTTTGCTTGGCTTGCTGATCTCGGCCACTAATTTTGACTCAGTCCTCTTTAGTCTGGCAGCCACCAAAGAAGTAAGCGGTTCAAATCTTGATTTGCTGACTGAGTTGATTTTGACGTTCGTGAACATCTGCTTTTTCATCATGCCGATTGGCTTGCCTTTGCTTTTGTACATGCTGACCCCAGCGTTTGCTGAACGCGTCTTATCCAAAGCCAATCGCGTGGTCCTCAAATACAGCCGCTATATACTTGCCCTGGTATTCATTGTCTTTGCCTACATGCTCTTAAGCCGGGGGCTAGGTTATTTCTTGGGTTGAATGTTCAGTACTTAAAAGGCAGGCCTTAGCCTGCCTTTTTGCGTTTAGGGTTTAGCGTCTTATCCCTTCCCCCCAGCTGCTTCAATTGCTTGCTTGAATGAATCAAACGGCAAAGCACCTTCGATAAGCTGACCGTTGATGAATGTCGCTGGCGTACCGCCGACTCCGGCATTGCCACCTTCTGTCTGATCTTCGGCCACGCGAGAAGCCTTGTCGCCCTTGTCCAAACAATTGTTGAATTTGGTCGTATCAAGCCCAAGATCTTTTGCATCCTGTTTCCAGACGTCTACGCCCATTTTACCTGCCTTATTGGCCGCGAAAATCTTGTCATACATTTCCCAGAACTTGCCCTGGTCTGCTGCGCACTCCGAAGCCTCGGCTGCTTTTTGGGCCTCTGGATGGAATGAGAGCGGGAAGTGGCGGAACACGATCCTCACATCCTTGGGATAAGCTGCCTTGATCTGCGCGACGGTATCATAATTCTTGGCGCAATATGGGCACTCAAAATCCGAGTATTCGATCAAAGTCACTTTAGCATCAACCGGGCCTGCAATGTGGTCGCGTTTGGGATCCACGGCGCGCGGCGGATTGGTCGGCGTGGTGGGCTGGTTAGACGGCGCAGCATTGTTTGCGACTGTGTTAGCGACTGTGTTCGCCGGCACGTTTGTCGCGGCCAATGCTCCGAGCCCGCGGCCGGAAAGCATGAAATTCAAGGTAAAAACCAAAGCTGCCGTGGACATGATGGCTACTCCAACCACCAAACCCAAGGCAAACGTTACCTTCGGGCTGCTTTCCCAGATTGTATTCTTTGTCTCTTCCATAGAACGAATGTTCAAAAATTAAAAATATAGTTAAATTGGCTCATATTTTCCGGCGCGCGAGGGTCTAAGTCAACAGGTGTCAAGGGGTCGTCTGTGGGTTATTTCAGCTGTGCCTGCAGAATCGTGTCCCAAACCTTACGATCCATGACTCCTGAGTAGAGTGTCCGATTTATGACAAAAGTAGGAGTCGAGTCCAAGCTCAAGGACAGACCTTCGTTGACATCTTTCGTAATCTTATCGCCAGGCTGATTTTCTGAAACGCATTTCGTGAAATAATCCTGTCTTAAACCTAAAGAAGATGCTAATTGCGTAAAATAAGCTTTGGCATCCGGCAAAGCCGACCATTCTGCTTGCTTGTCGTACAAAGCGCCCTCATACTGCCAAAAACGGCCTTGATCTTGGGCACAACGCGCAGCCAAAGCAGCTGGAGATGAATTGGCATGCAAAGTCACCAATGGAAAATCTTTCCAAACGAACTTTACGCGGTCTTGGTAATCCTTAATCACTCCCCTGACTGTCTGCTCTGCGATTTTGCAGGCCGGACATTGCAAATCGCTGTAGATCCTGACCACGACCTTGGCATTATCCGGGCCTTGGCTCGGGTCGCCCTGGTCATTGAACGTGATATTCGGGTCAATCGTAATGCCGCCATTGACATTGATCGTGCCTGGGCCGGCTAAAATCGCCCAGACCAAGCCAATGACAATCAACACGACAAGGATGATCGTGCCGATCAAAAACAATCTTTTTGTCTGGTCCATGGAATCCATACCTGACATACTTTAAACTTACAACTGACAACTGACAAGAGTTAATTAACAAATAAATATTCAGAACGGACATCTACTTGGTTACTCTTGTGAGTTGTAAGTTGTCAGTCTTTGATTGTTAAATAGTATCCAAACTCCGATTCCGACTGTCACGAACAACAGCCATTGCGTGGGCGTCAATCCATAATACCGGACGTCCACCAAACGGAAAAAATCCAAGCAGAATCTTGTGCTGCCATCAATCACGAGCCACAAGCCCAAGAAAAATCCTGGCTTATGATTCTTACGTCCGAGAAAATAAAACAACACGAAAATAAAAAATCCCAAGATCGACAAGTCTAACCCAAGATCATGCCTGGTTGCTCCGTCTGGATATTTCACGCCCAAGATAAAGTGAGTCAACGTGCCTGGATGGTCGTGGATCAAGAAACATCCGATGCGCCCGATGCCGATTCCAAGGGGCAAAGCATACATGCATGCATCTGCCAGTTTCAACAAATCTATTTTTTTGTATTTGACGAAAATCACTGCCGCGACAACAGCTCCGATTACCCCGCCCATCATTGAAAAGCCTGGCAATGTGGGATTGATCGCGTCCAATGGATGCGCCAAATACCAGGAGGGATCATAAAACAATACATGGAACAGCCGGGCTCCAACGAACGCAGACAAAAAAGCCCAAACAGCATAATCCCAGACGTCGCTGGATTTTATCCCGTATTTTTTAGCGCGGATTGACGCTACCCATGTTGCGACCAGGAATCCAAGCGCGACTAAAGTACCCCATGTCTGGATGTGCAACGGGCCGATGGCGATTGTATGGGACTCGATCCAAGGAATCATAACTTTTTTGTCATTGCGAACGAGCAGTGAAGCAATCTCTTACTAAAATACTGATGTACTTCAGTTAGATGGTGTGAGATTGCCGCGCTATCGCTCGCAATGACAAAGGTGGTTACAGGATATTAATCGCCTTCAAAGCTGCTTCAAAATCATTCAGCGCTTTATCAGCGTCATACGCAGACAGTGCGAAGCTGGAATCATGCACTAGCTGGTTGCGGAGTTTATGCGCCCACCAAACGTTTTTAAGTTTCGGATATTTATAGCAAGCCATCTTCAACCTCTCCCCCAGCGTAGCGCCTGGCATCATGAGAGACTTAAAAGATGAATCCAGCAGATTATCAGCCTCAACCAAAGCCAGCTTGCGGCCCATCTGGCCATTCATTTTGCTGGTTTCCCTGATTTGCACCCAGCGTTTCTGCACTTCTTCACGCGTCATGCCCAGCATCTCTGGCCTTGAGAAGCGCTTTTTGACCCAATAGATAAAATAAGCAAGCGCAATCATCGCGGCAACAACAAGCACTGCCAGCAGGATGTACCAGACAATGGGCGTGCTTTGGGTTGTGACTACTTCCTCGTACATACTGTATTTGTCATCCTGAGCGGAGTTGGACGGAGTCGAAGGATCTGGTTTGGTCAGAACGACCCAGATCTTTCGACTTCATTCGTCAAACTCATTTCGCTCAAGATGACATTATTTAGTTTTGTTGTTTAATTAAATTTTCAAGTTCTTTAGCCGCGCTCAAAAGCGTATTCTCCTTGAACCAAGGCGCAATCAATTGGAATCCGACTGGCATTCCGCCGTCAGTCTCGCACGGGATTGAAACAGCAGGCAGGCCTGCGACGTTCACGCTCACGGTAAACACATCTTCCAGATACATGGCCAAAGGATCTTCCATTTTCTCGCCCAGCTTGAAAGCAGTCGTGGGCGTGGTCGGCGTAACAATCAAATCCACTTCATTGAACGCGTCCTCATAAGCTTTGCGGATCAATGATTGGACTTTTTTGGCTTGCAGATAATAGGCATCGATATAACCGGATGACAAGGCAAATGCGCCGAGCAAAACGCGGCGCTTGGCCTCTGCGCCGAAACCCTCAGCCCTAGACTGCGCATATGTCTCAAACAAAGGCAAAGATGTTTTGCGTAATCCATAACGCATGCCATCAAACCTGGCCAAGTTAGCTGAGACCTCGCAAGGCATCAACAGATAATAGACGGCCAAGCCTTCGTCCATGTACGGCAAATCGATTTCTTTGACCTCTGCTCCAGCCTCGCGCATCAGCTCCACTGCAGCTTTGGTATTTTCCTTGACCCTGTCCTCCAAACCCGCTGACCAAGCTTGCTTGGGCAAACCCACGCGCACGCCTTTGAGCGAGGCTTGGAAAGATTGCACGAAGGGCTGTTCATCACTTGTAGTTTGATCATTCGGATCCTGACCCTGAAGCATTGACAAAAGCAAAGCCGCATCATCCACGCTCTTGGTCATGGGTCCGATCTGATCCAAAGATGATGCCATGGCAATCAAGCCATAGCGCGACACGCGGCCATAAGTCGGTTTCAAGCCGACAATACCGCACAGCGATGCAGGTTGGCGGATCGAGCCGCCAGTATCAGACCCCAAAGCTGCGATGCACATGTTGGACAAGACTGCGGCAGCACTGCCGCCAGAAGAACCGCCTGGTACGCGCTCTGGATCGCGCGGATGCTTGGTCGGGCCATAGGCTGACCGTTCAGTCGAAGAGCCCATGGCAAACTCATCCATATTTGTCCGGCCTAAAACAACAGCACCTTGATCCAAAAGCTTGCGCACGATCGTTGAATCATAAGCTGCAACATGGCCGAACAAGATTTTTGAGCCAGCTGTGCAAGCTTTGCCCTGCAACATCATATTGTCCTTGATGGCCAAAGGTATGCCGTCCAATGGTCCGAGAACCTGGCCATCTGCCCGGCGCGAATCAGCTTTATCAGCCGCTTCCAAAGCATCCTTTTCATAGACCTCAACAAAAGCATTCAACATGTCATTCATGCCTTTGATCTGATCCAAGCAAGCTTGGGTAATCTTTTTTGAAGTGGTTTCGCCAGACGCCAGAAGCTCATTCGCTTCTATGATGGTGAGTTCGTTGAGTGGTTTCATATCTTTTTCGTGTAACATGTATCATATAACATATATCATCCGTTGTGTTACTTGTTACATGTTATGTGGTACATGATCAGCGTTTGGGGTTTTCAAATACTCCTGGGGCTTGCAGCAAGTCGCCGGTGCGGCCCGGGAAATTGGACAGGATGAGTTCGCGCGTGGCCTCGTCTGATTCAAATGCCACATCTGGCCTCCAATCCTCTCTGACTGGCATAGTGAATGGCTCCACTTTGCTGGTATCTACTTTTTGGATGCGTTCCACATAACCCAAAATAGAGCCGAATTCCTCGGCCATTTTCTTGGCTTCTGGCTCAGAAAGGTCCAGCCTGGCCAGGTCTGCCAGGTGTTTCACATCTTCTTGGCTTAGCTTCATATAACAGGCAGTTTAGCCGAACTGAAGCTCTTCGTCCAACCCGGTTAATTAAAAAAGCCCCACTACTTTCGGGGCTTAGGGAGCGTCGGGTTTTCTTCATCGCCCCAACCTTGCTCAAGATCCACAAAGTCCGCAGGCAAACGTGCTGGTCTGGGAATCTGGACCGTTGTTGGCCGCGGCACGTTCTTGGGAAGGGGCTTGGCTTGGCCAGCGCGAGGAGGTGCGCCCTTTTTCATCTCCTCCAGGCGTTGGCGCATTTCCGGAGGCATGGTCCCGGATTTGAAACCAATCCTTTCCAGCCTAGCCGCAAGCTTTTGCCTGGCCTGCTCAGCTCCACTGGGCGGGACAAGGCTCAGGGAATGCCCGGCAATGAGAATGAACTTTCCGATATGCTTGTCCTCGAGCATGTACGGAGAAAGCTTGCGCCGGTCGCGAAACGCATCTTGAAACGTCTTATAGCTAGCCCTGACCGAGACACTCTTGAGCATGGCTTGGCTGCTGCTGCTGGTCGGCGTGAGCAACCTGACCACGCATTCTTTCGTGGGACACCCTCGCACGGTTGCATCCTTGAAAGTAATCTCAATCGTGATACGGCCCTCAGTCCATTCTTGGCTGGCCATCAGTATAAAAAGCCTGACTAGCCTTGCTTCAATCCTACAAGGATCATTGAATGTTTGGACCAGGTCCAAGAGTGCATACGTATCCTCGCGCGTGCAAGCGGCCTGGGCCAGAATCCTTTCGGTCAGCTGTCCACCGGATTTGATGTTTGACAGGTCCATTGTTCTCCTCCAGGAATAAATAAACAGTATTTTCTGGGGTTTGTCAAGCCGGCTCACCCTCTTCCCCTATAAAAAAAGCCTCGGTCAGGTTCGAGGCTTGGGAGGCTTGGCAAGAGGGGGCGGCGGCGCACCACCCCAGTCCTGATCGAGATCCAATGTCTTCTGAGGTTGCTCAGGTGCGCAGGACGAAACGTCGAAATATGTTCGCGTCTGTTTTCGTTTGTCCGAGCCCAAGGAAGGCGCGCGAGCTGGCGGCGTTGGTTTCGCAGACTCTGTTGGTTTGCCAACCATAGCCGGAGCCGGATCCGGTTTGCGCCGGCTGGACTCCAAAGCTTTTTTCATAGCAGGCGGGATGGTCATAGGCTTGTTTTGCCTGGCGAACAGAGCTTCGATCTTCTGCCTTGATTGCGCAACTTCGGGCGGCGGCAGGCTCATGGCCCGTTCAGCTTTGAGGACATACTTGCCTTTGACCCCATCCTCGAGCATGAAGGGCGAAAGCTTTCTCTTGTCGCGCATCAGTTCGCGAAACGTCAGGTTACTGGCCTTGACCGCGATTTTCTTGAGCTGTTCATAGCTGCCATCACCAATCGGAACAAGCAACCTGATTTCGCAATCATATGAAAGGCGGCCATGCTCCACATCCTTGAAAGCAATCTCAATGACCAAGCGATTGCCAATCCAGCTCTGTTTCGCGATGAGCACGAACAGCCTCACGAGTCTATTTTCGACATTGAAAGGTTCGTCAAACTTCTGGATCCGATCCAGGAGCGCGTACGCATCCTCGCGAATGCTTGCGGCCTGTTCCAAGATCTTTTCGGTTAGCTGTCCGCTGGTTATGATTTTTGACCAATCCATTGTTACCTCCAGGCACTTAATAAACCGCTTATTCTGTGGTTTGTCAAGGGTCTCAATCAGACATGTCTCCGTTTCTGAACTCTCGCGTATAGTGCGAATTTCTGACCCATCGACCGCGATCGTCCAGGTAGCACCTGCATTTGTCGCCTTGACCGCAACCGCACCCCGCTGCCGCCTCCTTCTGATGTCTTTTCTTGTCTGGGTTAGACGAAGCCTTGAACACGACTACTTGCTTAGATAGCAACGCCGCGAATCGCTTGGCAGTCAATGCGCTTTCAATGTGCACGTGCGGAGGAAAGGGCTGGCCAACTTCCCAGTGGTCGATTGAACAAGGCAATTTCTTGAGCGCCCTGCGCATCGAAGTTGTATCCGAAGGCGCGAAACACACAATCAACTTATTCATTTTTCTCTCCTTCGTGAGACTAAAACGCTGTCAAAGTACGAATAAAGAATAGTCATTTTCAGCTCTTTGTCAAGGTATTTAAGCCAAAAAATAATCATTTCGCGCGAAAAGATTCCGTTAGAGCGCATAAAAGCTATCCTTTACTTGCGTCGCAAAAGGTTAGATGGCGAAAGACTCGCAATCCCTCATACCCCCAGCCCCCTTTCCCCCACAGCCATTGCCCTCTTTTGTCATCCTTGCGCATGCGAGGATCCAGAAATCATCTTGGGGTACAAATCCGTCCAAGATGGATTTTCTTTTTCTATCAGAGCCAACTTCCATTCCCTCTTCCAATGTTTCAACTGTTTTTCCCGCGCGATAGCTGCATTAGCATCCGTTGTTGATTCAAAATAAACTAAATTATCAACTCCATATTTTTTAGTAAAACCTTCATTCGTTTTATTTTTATGCTGAAAAACTCGACCCACAAGATTGGAGGTAATGCCGATATACAGAGTTCCATTTTTTTCGCTAGCTAGAATATATACGTAATAAGTCTTCATACATTCATCGTATTATTCCTCCGATGCGCATCGGAGGAATCCAGAATCCGAATGTCTGGATTCTCGCATGCGCAAGAATGACAATATGGACGAGGGTCATCTCTTCTACCGGGTGAGGGAAGACTATTTAATCATCTTCAAAAACTCCTTCTCATCCAAAATCTTTACGCCTAATTTTTTTGCTTTATCAGCCTTGGACCCTGGCTCTGCACCAACCACGACATAAGTCGTTTTTTTAGACACGCTTTCCGATACATCAGCCCCCAGTTTCCTGACTGCTTCTTTTGCTTCCTCACGGCTCATAGACTCAAGCGATCCGGTAAAAACCCAGGACGTGTCTGACAGTGGCCCACGTTGTACGTTGTACGTGGTACGTTGTACGTCTACGTGGCTCAAAAGATTAGTGACGCGCTTCATTTCTGTCTTGTCATGCAAAAAATCATGGATGGCTTTGGCCACGACTTCGCCTACGCCTTCAATCGTATCCAATTCCTCTAGCGACGCATTCTGGAACTTATCGAATGACTTGAAGTGGCGCGCCAACAGCACTGCTGTTTCAGAGCCGACATGCCGGATGCCGAGCGCATAAATAAAACGATCCAAAGGCGCTTTTTTGTGCGCTTGGATTTCTTTGACTAATTTTACCGGCAAAACTTCGCCAAAACCTTCGCGCCCGCCAAGATCGCCAGGCGTTATCTCATATAATTCAGCCGGCTCTTTGGCAATGCCTTCTTGGATGAACATTTCCAGCAGTTTTTCTCCCAAGCCGCGCATGTCCATGGCTTGGCGCGACACAAAATGCGCCATGCGCGCCAGCTCTTGGGCAAAACACTTGGTATTCGTACAAAAAGTCGCGACCTCGCCAGCTTTGCGGTCGACTTTGGATCCGCAGACCGGGCAATGCGTTGGCATGTGGAATGTTTTTTCCTTGCCAGTCCTGAGCTTAGGCAAAACCTGAATGATCTTCGGTATTACATCCCCGGCTTTTTCCACGATCACCGTATCCCCGATCTTCAAGCCTAAACGCGCAATCTCATCCTCATTGTGCAGGCTTGCATGAGTGACGGTCGTGCCTGCGAGCTGGACCGGGTCCATGACAGCGACAGGAGTCAGCGCGCCAGTGCGGCCGACTGAGACTTGGATCTCGCGCACAATGCTGGTACCTTGCTCGGCCGCGAACTTCCAGGCCACTGCGCCGCGCGGAGTCTTGCCCACCACGCCCAAATCGCTGAAGATCTTATTGTCATTGATATTGATGACCACGCCGTCTATCTGATAATCAAGCTTGTCGCGCACTTTGCCGATTTTTTCCATGATATGCTCCACTTGTTTCAGATTATCGCAAAGGCCATTGTATTCATTGGATGGAAAACCCAAAAGCTTGATGAGTTCATGCTCTTGCTCATGCGTGGTCGTGCCCACATCTCCGATCAATTGCCAGCCCATGAACGAAAGCTTGCGCTCAGTCGTGACTTTTGAGTCCAATTGGCGCACCCCGCCAGCCGCGGCATTGCGCGGATTAGCCAGCTCTGCCTCCCCGCGTTTTTTCAACTCAGCGTTCAACTTTTTGAGAGCACTGCGCTTCATATAAATCTCACCGCGAATCTCCAAACGCCCCTCGTGCGTTTTCACGATGTGGCGCAAATGGCGCTCGTTGATGTGAGCCTGGAATTTTTTGCAATACGCATCCAATTCGCGGTCACTGGGCTCGCGCAAAAACAATGGGATTGATTCTATTGTCTTGACATTGGTTGTTACATCTTCGCCGATTGTGCCGTCTCCGCGCGTTGCGCCTTGGACCAGCTTCCCATCTTCATAGATGAGAGAAGTGGCCAAGCCGTCCATTTTGACTTCAGCATACAAACCTTTGTCATCGCAATGCGAATCTATCTTTTTTATGCGCGCCAGCCATTCGTCTGCTTCGTCCTCGGAAAAAACATCCTCAAGCGAGAGCATCCTAGCTGCATGCTGGACCTTTTTGAAGCCTTTCGCCACCCCGCCTGCCACGCGCTGGGTCGGCGAATCTGCTGTGATTAAATCCGGGAAATCTGACTCTAGTTTATACAGTTCATGTTTGAGCGCATCCAAGGCCGCCTCAGAAATCTCCAGGTTATTCAAAACATGGTATTGATAGCGATACCGGTCGATTTCTAGCCTTAATTTGGCTATGCGCTCCTTGGCCTGAGAATGGGTCATAACGCATATCCTACCACGCCTTATCGAGGCACTCCAATGTCAAAACACCCCTCCCTTTTTGGATTTATACACAGGTTCGGATACTTGTTTCTCAGCTGCTGTATTTCTTCGTCCGTGACATTACTGAGATACACATTCCCTCCAACTTTCTGCGGCAGTTCGAGGCCTTGAATTGAGGTAAGGCCATCGAGAATGAGATGATGGCCGATAACCTGAGGTAATTTGAGCCCTTGGGCTAAGGTAAGGCCATCGAGCCAGAGGCTTACGCCGATGACCTCTGGCAGTTCGAATCCCTGAGCCGAAGTGAGCTCCCTGTTAAAGAGGTTCCCGGCGACGCGCACGATTCCTTTGGGCATACGGTTCACATCATGAGGAAGCCACAAATCCCCTTTACACACAGCCTCGCCACTGGGTAAAAATTTAAAACTTTCTTCAATCCACTTCTCCGCATCGTCTCCTTGTCCCAAATCAAATTCCTTCGCCCATTCGATAAGGCGTTTGCGTGTTTCGCGCTTCTCCTGCGTCTCGGTGTTTTCTCCTGGCATTGGTACGGGAATCCTTTCTGCGGCTTGAGCTTGGTTCA
>JBAYJJ010000037.1:0-13019 GCA_041665165.1 Patescibacteria group bacterium
AAAGATATGCTTTTGCGGGATCCCGCCCCAGGCGGTGATAATTCGTAAGTCAAAGTGGGATTTGCGTTATCAACATTGGAACAGAAAAAGAACAGTATTTTGGCTTGATTGAGAGTTGATTCAGATATCCTCTGAGAGTTGACCAGTGTGGTTAAGTGGCATAGAATGGCAGGTAGTGGGTCGTAGTGGGAAAAGAAGTTTTGCCGCATCGGTTGCGGTATAGCTGTCCCATTTTTTTGTACCAAGTGATACATGACTTGATTATTATGTTCATCGGCGAGTTTCATCACACATTAGACGACAAAGGACGGCTATCCATTCCCGTAGGCTATCGCACCGCGTTAAATGACGGAGCAGTGGTGACGCGCGGGCTTGATCACACATTGTTCCTTTACCCAAAGGAACAATGGAGATCTTTGGCTGCCAAAATAGCAGCCATGCCGCTTTCTCAAGCGGATACCCGCGCTTTCGCCCGCCTCATGCTAGCAGGTGCCATGGAAGTCGATATCGACAAGTCTGGGCGCATTACAGTCCCTGAATATCTGCGGACATACGCAGGAATCTCCAAAAAAGTGGTGGTTTCTGGCTTGTATGACCGCTTGGAAATCTGGGACGAAGACGCTTGGAAAGCCTATGTGACCAAAACCGAGGCAGCAGGGGATGAGATAGCCGAAAGGCTAGGACCAATCGGTTTATGAACACCCGAAAAGACACCATCCATCGCCCAGTAATGCTGAGCGAGTCTATGGATGCCTTATCTCCGCATGCAGGCGGCGTCTACTTAGATGCGACCTTGGGCGGTGCAGGGCATTCACTCGAAATCCTCAAACGCGCAACGAATATCGAATATGGAATATCGAATATCGCCAATCAACCGCGACATTCGACATTCAGCGAAGCGGACATTCGACATTCGAGGCTGTTGTCGCTGGATGTTGATCCTGCAGCATTAGCCCGCGCTGAGAAGCTGGCAAAAGAGCATCAAGGTCGCTGGATCATCAAAGAGTCCAACTTCCGTAATCTCAAGCAAGCGGCCAAAGAAGCGGGCATGGATTGTTTTGACGGGATATTGTTTGACCTTGGCCTTTCATCCGATGAACTTGAGGACGCATCCAAAGGATTGTCTTTCCAAAAAGACGGCCCGCTGGACATGCGGCTTGGACCAAAAGCGAACGATGACGAGCTTACAGCAGCTGACATCGTGAATCGCTGGAGTCTGCCAGAGCTGATCAAGCTCCTGCGGGTCTTCGGTGAAGAGACTTATGCGGTCAAGATAGCGCAAGCCATGGTAAACCGCAGGAAAGTCCAAGCATTTGCCACGACTCTGGACTTGGCTCAGGTAATCAAGGATGCAGTACCGCCAGCCTACAGAAATGGCAGGATCCACCCGGCCACCAAGACCTTCCAGGCCTTAAGGATCGCGGTCAATGACGAGCTTGAGTCCCTGAAGATCGCTTTGGCTGATGCTTATGACTTGTTGGCTCCAGGAGGCACGCTGGCAGTGATCTCGTTCCATTCGTTGGAAGACAGGATAGTGAAACAAACATTCAAAAAGTTCCAAAACTCTTCGGTGACAAAAAAACCAATTTTGCCGACAGAGCAAGAAATAAAAATTAATCCACGGTCGCGCAGCGCAAAGTTGCGGGCCGCAAACAAAAACCAAATCCAAAATAAATTATGTCGCGCTACTATGCACTTGCTATGACCAGGCCGCACCAAAAATTCGGCTTCAAGATGCCGATTGCACGCCAGATCCCGCGCGGAGCCATGGGCTGGGGTTTGCTTATGGGCGCGCTTACCGTGGTGATGGCTTGCCTGTATGTGTATCAAGTGACGACAGCAGCGCCTTTGTCAGACAGGCTGCAGCAGATGAACAAGAAAGTCGCGGATCTCCAGCAGCAGATTACGGTCCAGGAAGACCAGGTGGCCAAAGGCTATTCAATGCATGAATTGACGCAAAGGGCACAAGGCTTGGGATATGTTGAGGTAAAGAACCCGTCATATATTAACCCGGCCACAGGCGTGGCCTTGCGCAGATAATATGTTAACAGCTTTTTTGCCCACGCTTTCCGCCTTGCTCCAACTGAGCGCGGCCTGGAGCAGGTCAATGCTGGCCTAGAGGTCTGCCATTCCTGGTCCTGATGTCCTTGTGATAATCAGGGTCGCGATTGACAGATCTGGGATCTGAAAAAACAAAAACAACCCTCCTTCGCTAACCAGACTTCGCACAAGGCTCCGTCCGGTTCAGCTTCGGGGGGCAGGCAAAAACCAAATAAGGTCTCCTCCAAAGCGCGTTTTTGGAGGAGATTTTTTAATCCTCTTCGCTTCTTCTTTAATAAAGGAGACTTTAACGTATAAGTATACTAAAGGCTGCTATGTGGTTCTCCTCCTCTTTTGAATGCTGAGTCTGCTTATTAATTAATGACGGTAAACTGAGGAGGAGCTAGAGGTGGTCGATACTATTCGTTTGATTTTGACTTCGGTTCAGGCTCCCAGTCAATCAAATACATCTTCGCTTTTCCGTCCGGGCCTTTTTTCGGTTTGTTGTTTTCATAATCCCAGTCAATCAAAATATTCCTGTCATTGAAATCTTTGTGTCTGATGCCTTTTTCCACACAAAGTCGCTTCAATCGTTTTATTTCTTCATCAAGATCGTATCCAAAATTGTGATACGTGATTTCATTGCGTGCAGCTTTATCGTCTCGTTTAATACCTTCTCTGATCACTTCTCGGCTGCTCAACAAAGCTTCTTCTTTTTTTATGATTGCTTCCAGAGGCCCGCTGAGCAAATCAAAAACATCTGACCAGCTCGAAAAACCAAAAGTGCCAAGGAGTTCGGTCCGCGATTGCAAAAGATCCGGGCGGGTTTCTTTGAGTTTTTCTTTTAATTTCATTAAGTTCAGTTTTTGATTTAGTTCAGGATCGAGTAGTTCTGAATGATGTATATTGGCGCACAAAGAATCGACCAGATCAAAAACCTTATAATCCTCTCTATATTTTTGAAACAACACTTTTAGCCTTTTTCTAAGTTGCCTTGGCAAATCATGCCCGAAGATTGCTGCTTTGACGCTTGTAAAAAATTCTTTTTCATCACTCCATCCAAGGCCGTGTAATGTGCGCCACTCCTCTCTGGTTAAGATGGCGTCAAGGTTAACTCCTTCTATCATTTCAAAAAAAGCATAAACATTTCCATGGTCAATAACTTCCCCAAGGACTTTTGGAGTTGGTATGCCGGCTTCATATGCCTCTCGCGCTAAGAAGACTTCCTCTAATTGGGTTGGATCAATTCTTTTTGAGACAAATACCACAATGTCGCCATTAGGTTTTGCAACTCCGATTTCTTTGACTTTAGAAACATCATAAGGCTGTTCCCAGAGCTCGTTGATTTCTCGTCCTTTTGGGATGCTTTTTCCAGGTTCATCATAACCCCTCTCTATATTTTCCTGGCTTTCTATCCACTCGGTCGGGTTTTTAAAGAATTCAGGCGGCATCAATTCAGCGATCTCAGGATCGAGCAGGATTTCTTGGGGAGAATTATCTTTATTTTCGTAAAAAACAGGCTTTTGTTGCATCAATTCAGCGATTCTTCCTTCATTCTCAGCTGTCAGTTTTTCAAAAAGCGATTTTCGCCCGCGTTCAGCCGCATGCAAAACAGTCCTGGACGTCCGTCGGACCAAGTCTTCGTCGGGTACGAATGGATTTGGAGGGGATTCAAAAGGCACAGGGGAATTATAGCACAATGTGGTATAATAGCCGGGTATGAATGACGGCGCAGGAGGCCTGACACGTTTGGTATTTATTGATTTAATCGGGAGTATTTTTTGGTTTCCGATCTGGTGGTACACCAAAGGCCTGGTCAGGCTCGTGGCTTGGTGCATCAAGGCTTTGGAATACCGCCAAAAACAATACGCATTCAAAGTCTGGATCAAGAATTTCTTGGTGCCCATGTACGGGCAATGGGATTTGACGAGCAGGCTCATCAGCGTGTTCATGCGCACAGTCGTTCTCATCGGCCGCGGAATCGGGCTGGCGCTTGAGGCAGTGATATATGTCTTGCTGTGCGCTTGCTGGATCGTGCTGCCGCCTGTGGCAGCCATACTTTTGCTGCAGAATATATTTTCCGGGATGCTTACTCAAGTACCCAAACCGTTTTAACATAATTTATAATTCAAAATGCAAAGTTCAAAATTTTGGAGGCCTTACGGCATCAATCTGAAAAATATCCCGAAGGGATACAATCATTTTGCATTATTAATTTTGAATTTTGAATTATGAGCGACCAAGCCATAGTTTGCAATGTTTGCGGAGGCGATCCGCGGACCTCCAGGAATTGCCCGAATTGCAAGGGCGCAGGCGTTGGCATCGCCAGCAACGAAGGCTTTTTGGTTTGGGGACGAAGAATAGATGATTTTTCCATCAAAGTCCGCAAGTTCAGGGTCCAGGTCAATTCGATTTTCCATTATGCCATCTTGTTGCTGACGGTTTTGTGCTTGGGAGTCTTTTTATGGAATGCAATCGGGCATTACAGCTATCAGGACGTCAGCACACTGGCTTTTTGGACAAGCGGTTTGTGGTTCGTGAATTTTTTCTATGCTGCTGTGCTCTTGGCCGCGTTTTTCGTGTTCCGCATGAACGAATTTACGGAAACGACAAAGACGCTGCCTAACTGGCTGCCTTCGTACAACGTACAACGTACAACGTACAACGTGGTACGTGGTACGAAGTACGAGGTACGAGGTGGGATAGCGGTTGACGTCTCAGACTACTATTCACCCCAGGCGCTGGAGATCGTGGAAAATGCTTTTAAGATCGCCAAAGACTTGGGGCGCGTGGAAATTTCGCCTGAGATCATCTATGCTTCGGTGCTGGCCAGCCATTCCGGGTCTTTGTTCATGGCCAGATTAGGCATGTCTTTTGATAAAATCAAAGAACCTTTGGTCAAACTCATGATGATGTCATCGGCTGGCGCACCGCCTATTGAGTTTTCCAAAGAATCAAAGCGCGCCTTGGCCTTGGCTTATGAGCGGGCTGACGGAACGCATCGCAAGTATGTGTCGGCCATGGAAGTTTTTCTTCAGGTGTTTTTGGAGAGCCAAAAACTGCAGGACATGCTGGACAGGCTGGGTTATCCGCCGGGCCACATCACAAAAGTCGCTGAATGGATTTTGATGCAAGACCAAATGCGCGAGGATCAGGAAAGATTTGCGCAGCTGGCGAAGTTCAAACCAAAGAACGTGATGAACAGGGCCATGACAGCCCAGCAGACATCGCTCTTGGACCGCTTCAGCGAATATTTGACCATGCTGGCTTTGCATGGGTATGTGCCGCCCATGGTGGGCAATAAAAAAATAATGGATGACTTGCTGCGCGCCATTGAAAGCGGAAATCGCGCTGTTGTCTTGGTCGGCGAAACCGGTTCTGGCAAAGCCGCAGTCGTAGAGCAGTTGGCCAGGATGATGGTTGAGGAAAGCGTGCCAGAAGTGATGTTTGACAAGCGCTTAGTGTCTGTTGATTTGGCTCAGGTGGTGGCCGCAGGCGAAGCAGGCCTTGCAGCTGAGAGGTTGATCAGCATGCTGCGCGAAGTCCAATCATCAGGCAATATCGTGCTGGCATTGTATGGAATCGAGGCTTTGGTGGGCGGCGGCCGCGGGCCCATGGATCTGGCCGAGACTTTCGCATCTGAAATAGACAAGAATAATTTCATTATTGTCGCGACGACCACGCCAGGCGCCTGGACCCAGTATCTTGAGCGGCGCAGCCTTGGCAAAAAATTGACCAAGGTTGTTGTGCCTGATGCTGACTTGGAGCAAACCATCCGCGTGCTCATGGCCAGGTCTGGAGCGATTGAATATCAAAACAAAGTTTTCTTTTCTTACGCGGCTTTGGACAAGGCAGCCAATCTGGCTTTGCGCTATCTGCATGACTTGGCTGCGCCGGCCAATGCCATAGGCGTGATCAAAGAAGCGGCTGTGATGGCCAAAAACCAAAGAGGGGAAATGACTTTCGTGAGCGCTGAGGATGTGGCCAAGATCGTGCATGACAAGACCAATATCCCGGTTGAGATGGTGAGCAAAGAAGAATCGCAAAAGCTTTTGACTTTGGAGGATCGCATGCATGGCCGCATTATCGGGCAAGACGAGGCAGTGGTCGCAGTCGCGCGCTCGATTAGGCGGGCCAGGGCAGAACTGCGCGAGGGCAAGCGCCCGATCGCCAACTTTTTGTTCTTGGGCCCGACAGGCGTGGGCAAGACCGAGTGCGCCAAGACTTTGGCCCAGGAATATTTCAGCGATGAGAATGCCATGGTGCGCGTTGACATGTCTGAGTATCAGGATAAGTCGTCAGTGGACAGGATAATCGGCGCGCCAGGCGATGAGCGCGGCGGCTTGCTGACCGAAGCAGTGCGCAACAAGCCATTTACGATCGTCTTGCTGGATGAAATCGAAAAAGCGCATCCAGACATCCTCAATTTGTTCTTGCAAGTCATGGATGACGGGCGCTTGACCGACGGCACAGGCCGCGTGATTGATTTTACGAACACGATCATCATCATGACTTCAAATGCCGGCACTTCATATATCCAGCACGCTGTGTCTGAGGGCACTTCCATGGAAGTGATCAAGACCGGATTATTGGAGCGCGAACTGAAGGGCATCTTCAGGCCAGAGTTTTTGAACCGCTTTGACGCGATTATCGTGTTCAAGCCGCTTACTCGCGACCAAGTGGTGCAGATCGCCTGGCTCATGATCAACAAGATCGGCAAACAGCTGGAAGCCAAGGGCATCTCGTTCCGCGCGGACGACAAGGCTGTGGAACAGTTGGCTGATGCCGGCTTTGATCCGCAGTTCGGAGCGCGCCCCCTGCGCCGTGTCATGCAGGATAGGGTAGAGACTCAATTGGCTGACATCATCTTGAAGAACGAAGTGGAAAGAAAAGACACAATTGTGCTACAACCAGACGGCAGCCTACGGGTCGAGAAAACCCTCCCATTAATATAAAAACCCTTGTCATGCTGAACCCTCTTGTCATCTTGAGCGAAATGAGTTCGACGAATGCAGTCGAAAGATCTGGCTTGATCAGTAATACAGAACGACCCAGATCCTTCGACTCCGTCCAACTCCGCTCAGGATGACAAATATAGTAATTATATGGATATTTATTCTTTAGTCATGTATGGACTGGCGATTCTCGTCGGAAGTTTTTTGCTTTCCTATCTTTTTTCCATTGCCTCAAGGCGTTTTGCCATCAAGATCAATGCTGTGGACGTACCCAGGGTGGCCAGGAAAATCCACAAGCAGCCGATTCCGCTTTTGGGCGGATTGGGGATTGGGCTTGCGATTTTGATTGGCTGCTTTATTCTGGCCTTTAACGGCTGGATTATTTTGCCCAAACTCACGGAATATCAAATAATCGGTTTTGCGATCGGCATCATTATTTTGAATATTGGAGGTTTGTTGGACGATAAGTATGACCTCAAGCCCTGGAAAAGCATTTGGTTTCCTGTTGCGGCTGCTCTGATCGTGATTGTTACTGGCACGACCATCGAACACATCACAAGCCCTGGTACTTTATCTGCTTTTTATTTGAATTGGGCAACTTGGAAACTTGGGGCAGTCACTATTTCTTTCCCTGCAGACTTGTTGACGTTTGTTTGGCTCATGGTGGCCATGTACGCGACTAAGATCACGGATGGCTTGGATGGATTGGTCGCTGGCATCACTGTCATCGGAGCAGCCATGGTCGGTGCTTTGTCTGCCATGCCCACTTTTTATCAGCCCTCGTCAGCTTTGCTGGCTGCCACTGTCGCTGGTTCGTATCTTGGATTCTTACCGAAGAATTTCCATCCAGCTAAACAATTCTTGGGCGAGGGCGGCAGTACCATGGCTGGTTTTTGCTTGGGATTCTTGGCTATCGTGTCCAGCGCCAAAGTCGCTATTGCCTTAGTCGTGCTCGGCATCCCCATAGCGGACGTGTTTTTCGTGGCTTTGCGCAGGATATTGCAGCACAAATCCCCGTTCAGCGGCGACAAATCCCATTTGCATTTCAGGTTATTGGATGCAGGCCTGCCGCACAGCAGGACTGTCTTGCTTTTGTGGCTCGTCTCGGCCGTGGCTGGCACAGCAGCTTTGTTTTTGCAGACGCGCGGAAAAATATTTTTGATTTTATTGCTTGCGATTTTAACTCTGCTTGTTTCTTGGTTTGCGGACAAGCGCATCCGCGAGCGCAACAATCAAAATGCGAAATAAGATATTTTTTCTGATATTTGGAGTCCTGACTATCGGGTCAGCTTTATTCATTGGCCGATCTTACCTGCGGGATTTTGTTTTTGCGCAAACCAAAACAACGCGCGTGCAGATCAAAGGCACGATCCTGCAGGCTGAAGTCATGCAAACAGAAGCTCAGCGCGAAAAAGGTTTGTCTGGCCGCGCGACTTTGGGCATGGATAAGGCCATGCTGTTCGTCTACCCAAAACCGACCACTCCGGTATTTTGGATGGAGGGCATGCGTTTTCCTTTAGATATAATTTTCATCAGCAAGGGCAAGATCATTGAAGTCGTCAAAGAAGCAATGCCGCCCATGCCAGAACAAGTGCGCAAGACATATTCGCCGCCAGCGTCTATTGATTGGGTGCTTGAGGTCAACGCTGGATTGTCAGACAGGCAAGAGTGGAAAGTGGGGGACAAGGTTACACTCGCGCCTTGACGACTTTAATCTTTAGCATTACTTTTAGGTCGCTAAACGCACATTCCAGCCAAGGAGGGCGACATGCTTGGGAGTTCCCACAAAGCAATCAGGTTGGCATATTACTGCCAGTTGTTCACCAGACAGTCCAAGGTCTTTTTTGCAAAAGGGATTGATCGCGAGGCAAGCTGTGGAAGCGACGAGTTCATTCGGCAGCTTCATGAGTTGAGCAGATTGCTGCACAAGATCGACGAAGCGACTGAAAAACAGATACCGTTCCTGATCGTGGTGCCGAACGCAATCGTGCCCATCAGCAAGCAAATGGAACTGTTGGAGTACTCGGATAACAAGGGCGAGACCGACTTGCATGACGCAGGATTTCGGAGCTTGTATCTGGGCGCGTGCACAGACAGGCTCTATCTGGCCTACCACGTCAGGTCAGCCTCGGACTTTTTGGGCACTTCTTTTGACTTCAGCCGCGACGTGCTGGAGCGCGGGAGGTTCGGCCTGACAGCCGAGGAGGGCATTGCCTTGGCGTGCTACAATCCACCAGACATGTTCCTGGGTTTCCCGCGGAACTTGGTTGGATCTCGCTACGGCGAATCAAACGAAGTGCCTTATCTTTTTGATCGTATGCTCGTGGATTCGGCCGGCCCGGGCCTGGCCGCTTGGCCTGAGAGCAAAAAGACTCATATTGCCTCCGTCTTCCCCGAGTGCGCTGGCCGCCTCTCTTGACCCCAAAGGGGTCTTTTTTAAACACCAAGATACAAAAACCAAACATCAAACAAACATCAAACACTCAAACATCGAAAAACTAAGTTAGCATTTTGGAGTTTTGGATATTGGAGTTTGTTTGGATCTTGTTTCTTGGTTTTTGGTGTTTATAAACGCAAAAATGACCAAGCTTGGTTAGGGCAAATGGGGGGTTTGACAAAATGACCAGGTTTGTATAATATATGCGCACTATGTTTGCAGTCATTGCCACAGGCGGAAAGCAGTACCTGGCCAAGGTCGGGGAAGTGCTAACTGTTGAAAAACTTGAAGGCGTAAAAGGCGACGCTGTTTCTTTTGATAAAGTTTTGCTGGTTGCCGAGGAAGACGGCTCAAAAGTAGAGGTCGGCACACCTAACCTTTCTACCACTGTCTCAGGCGAGATAATGTCCCAAGGCCGTGCAGAAAAGGTTGAGGTCGTTCACTACAAAGCAAAGGTGCGCCATAAAAAGCGCTCAGGCCACAGGCAGCCTTTCACCAAAGTGAAAATCACAAAAATCGGCTAAACGCCGGTTTTTTTTCTGTTTATGAATGCGTCGGTAATCGTGGCCTCGTCCGCGTATTCTATTTGTGCGCCTGTTGGGATACCGCGGGCCAAGCGTGTGACAGAGACTGGCAGTTCGCCAAGTTGTCTTTGTAAATAAAGCGCAGTCGTGTCGCCGAGGATATCTGGGTCCAAAGCCAAAATAACTTCCTTGATGTTATTGGATGCATCCATAATCCGCTGGATTAGCCTGCTGATGGATAGTGTGTCTGGTGTTCTGCCCTCAATCGGATCAATCAAGCCGCCGAGCACATGGTATTTGCCCTGGAACACAGAGGCTTCTTCCATGACGCGCACATCTTGGCTCATGGCCACTACGCAAAGCTGGCCATTGGCGCGCCGCGGATCAGCGCAAATCGGGCAAGGATTTTTTTCAGTCCAGACCCCGCATGTTTGGCAGGATGAGATCCTGTCTGACAAAGCAGCCAAAGCCTGGGAAAACAAAATAATGGTTGATTTGGGCTGGGCAGCCAGCCAATAAGCATAACGCAAAGCAGCGCGCGGCCCAACGCCCGGCAACCGGTCGAACATCCGCGCGAGTTCTTGAATTGCGCCTGGAGTTTGCATAACTAAAACGTACATCGTACATCGTACAACGTACACCGTGAAATACGACGTGGTACGATGTACGTGGTACGAGGTACGATCATTGTTTCATCATGTCCTGGATGTCTTTGGCCAGATCCAATCCGCCGATATCCTTCATTTTGCCAGCCATGACTTTTTGCATTTTTTCCATGGCATCATTTATGCCGTCTTTGACTGCAACCTCAAGTTTGGCTTTGTCAGCCATAACATCCTCGGCAATGCTGACTGCTGTGGCGCGTTGATTGCCATTTAAAGTTATCTTGACTTTGCCCCAGGCAGCCTCGCCCGTGACAGTCTCTTTTTCCAAGGCATTTTGGACTTGTTTGGCGCGAGTGCGCAGATCTGAAAATTGCTTGAGTTTGTTGAACATACATTACGAATTACGAATTTGAACGAATATACGAATAAGTATTTTTAGTACTTTACAGAGAGGATGAGGGGAAGTCAAAGGTAATAAAAGAACCCAGTTACCTGGGTTGAGGGGCCTTGAGGCCAAATGTTGATTGAACCCCGATGCCAATAGCCAGCATGCTGGCGAAAAGGAAGATGCATGCAAAGCTTGCGAAGGCGATTTTTGACTTGAGCAATGGCAGGGTAAGCCACAGGATGATGAAGGTCGAAGACCCGGTCCAGCCAGCCTTGCCCATAGCTTTGTTCGCTGGGACAGTTCCTGCCTCGCTGTTCAATGAGTTCAGTCCAAGTGCGTAGAGTAACGCAAGGGTCGTGAGCAGGAGAGTCGAACAGAAGATGATAGCTACTACACCTTCTGTGGCTATCAACTTTTTTTGGATCAGGCCCAGGATTAGCGATGTTGCGAGCAGAATGTAATAGGCCTGAAGTGCAATTTTGAACTTTTTCATCACCACCTCGCTTTTGTTTTGTAGGACGCTATTTTGGCACGGGTTGGCGTGGAAGTCAAAAAAATAAAAAAGCCCGGGCTGATGTCGTGTTTCAGACCGGGGTTACCAAGAAGGACAGGTCTCCGAGCAGGGCTGTCCCGAGCTCAAAGAGATAGATGCCTCGTTCGAAGCGATCTCCATAGAGGCAAGCGACGTGACGCTTGTTGTCCAAGATGGTTTCGGATCCGAGCAGGACGATCGAAATCCTGCGCTGTGCATCCGGGTTTTTCTTGGCAACACACAAGCCCTCTTCGTACAGGGCGGGCCGATGCCGGTTGTTGGGGATGATCGGCAGGACGCCCTCTCTATCAAAAGGCTGTTTTGCATCATTAGTCGCGCCCGGGACCTTGATCAGCTGGTAGGTCCTTTGTAGAGCTCCAGAGCCCTTGATCGCTGGTTTGATTTCAGGAATCTGGCTGAAGTGCGTTTGCCCGACTCTTGCGATTTTATCGAACCGCTGCAAGAGAACAGAGGGTTTGGGCTGTACGAGCTGAACTCTGGCTTGATAGGTGGCAATGATGTCCAACATGAGCCCTCGCTTGTTAGTGTTATAGTGCGAGTTCTACTTACACCATTTTGCCTAAAAAGTCAATACCCCCTGTTAAGGGGGCATGAAAGTGGATTAAGTTAGGCGGATTAAATCGCTATCAACACCAACGCCAAGATAGTGAAAATCGCCAAGAATCCCAAGTTCCAACCAAGGGCTTTGAGAGCCTCTTTCTTTTTTCCATCAAGATATTGCCAGACCGGATAACCAAACACCAAACTGCCTGTGATTGCAGCTGATAGGACGAATACTAATAAAAATGCAACAGGCATGCCCATTGATTGGCTTTTCCCGAAGATTTTCTCGCCATTGGATAAGAACCAGGCCACACCAGAGACGTAGATTAAGACGCCCAAGGAGCTTAAAAAACTATAGAGGATATTTTTGTTGCGCATATGAATATAAGATACCCCCTCTAGTACTCTTTGTCATCTGAAAGGCCTAACTCACCTGCTCACTTTCGTTCGCCGCCCTCCCTTACCCATTCGACTCGCATCAACTCACGCTCGCTCAGGGAGGGCTAGTATAACTAGTCAACTAAAAGTCCTTCCCTTGTTGTAAGGGAAGGACAGATTTGTCGTCCTCGGTTAAAGGCAGCCAGCTGGGACGACAAATCAGGATGAGTTAGGTCTAGGTCACTAAAACGGCGCATTCGGCGGAGGCGTGTTCGTGATGGGCGCATTCGGATCAAAATCTGGTTGTGGAAGGCCTGGGGCGCCCATGGGCGGCATGGAAATGCCTGGCCTCTGCATGGCAGGCTGCAAGGCGTTTGCGCCTTGAGGCTGTTTAGCCAAAGACCTGAAGCTGGCGCGTGTAGCATCAAAGAAGAGCTTGACTACGCCAGTCGGACCATTGCGATGTTTTTCAATGTGGATTTCTGCGAGATTGCGCTCTTCTGGCGACAAGTCCTCTGTGCGATAGTTTTTATCCGCGGCTTTGCGGTAAATGAACATGACCACGTCTGCGTCTTGCTCGATTGAACCTGATTCGC
>JBAYJJ010000038.1:0-11597 GCA_041665165.1 Patescibacteria group bacterium
AGGCTGGAGTATAGATAATTCAAAAAGTAATTTTGGCTATTCTTATAATTATAGACACATCGCCTTATCCTCTCCTCAAGCTTATCTCTATCCAATAGATACTTGCTCATTTGAATATTCTTTTCTAGCCAAGCTTCAACCAAAGGCATGACAAGGCCTATTAAAGTATCTTGCGCCGACACATTCCCCTCTTTGGCCAAGGCGACTAGTTTTTCTATGATCTTCTGCCTCTCTTGAGACACTTCTTCGCGCGTCATCATTAGCTCTTTTAGCTCAGAATCCCCCTTCTCAAGAGAGAACACATATAATTTATCGTTTCCGATTGCATCCGCGACCTCTGATGAATCAGTATATTTATGTTCAGGCTCAAGCTGTTCAAAAGTTTTTTGGTGCGACCAACGGTTCTTCCATTTGTCTGGTAAGTTCGACTCTATCGCATCCCAATCAGTTCCCTGATCCCGAAAAAGATAAAGGCACTTCCTGTAAAGCGAGATGGCATTTTTCTTTATCCAAAATGGGTTGAAATGAGGAGGATCCTCCTTATCAAGCAAGGCAGTCAGATCCGCTGATATTTCATCGATAGTAAAATGCCTCGGTTCTTGTTTCTTTGATTCCTTATACGACCATCTCTCCTGCCACTTAGGTTCCAATTTAACTAACATCTTTCCCCAATCCGGGTTGCCTTTCTCTCCAGATAATTCCCGCAATAAGCCAGCATATAACGGCCTTGACGTTTGTTTGATCCAGAAAGGGGAAAAGGTTTCTGGGTCTGAGGCAACAAGCAGATCATTTAATTTTTTCACCATTGAATCAAAACTCTCCCTCTTCTTCCCAAAAATCCATTTCTCGCGTGCAGCTGGGTCCAGCCTCTCCAAAACCATATCCCAGCTTCCATTCCCCTTTTTTATTTCCAAAAGAAGCTGCTTATAAAGCCGACTGGCGTTATCAAAAATCCAAACCGGACTAATGCTTTCCGGGTTATTGCTCTTAATCATCAAGTTCAACTTTGCCGCCAATTGATCAATCTTTGACTCTTCCTGCTTCTCAGCCAACTCAACAGTCGGCTGCGCCAGCATAGGCATTTCCAAAAACGGATTCATAGTACCAGCTAATTATGCCACAAAACCTGCGACTAAAGAACACGGGACCGGACAAAAGGCTCGTACAAGGCTTTAACCAGGTTGATATTGGGGTGGAGGTGGTCTTGCATGGCCAAATATTCATCCAATGTCACCCATTTGTATTCATCATCTTCGTTAGAATCCAAAACTACATCGCCTCCAACATAGGCCGCGCGATAAATCACAAGCTGAACTTGGATCTCTTTATCCGGCAAGTGCCAATAATCAGTATGCAGTCCAAGCAGTTCAAGATTGTTGATATCAAGCCCAGTCTCCTCTTTGACCTCGCGCACGCAAGCTTGCTCTGGAATTTCCCCGAACTCAATCTTGCCGCCAGGGAATTCCCATTTGTGATTCCACATAGGGTTGATGTCCAACCTGCGCAAAATCAAAAAGCGACCTTCGTGTTCAACAATGCCGATTGCAATCGTGATTTGTTTTTGAGGGATGTTCCTCGCCTTACTGATCGCCTCTTTGCAATAGCATTTGACTGTCGGCAGAAGATCAAAATCCGCGTTTTCTAAATCCTGCTCAATAAACCAACGAATCTCATCATGCTCGTCTGGAGCCAACTGAATCTTATCTGTCGATGATTTGAGATAATAAGCCAAATTAACGTGCCTGTGGGTGTCAGTAATATCATGAATCTCCAAACGATTAGGCGCGTAAAGCAGATCAGTGATTGGATCATTCGCAATATCTGGTTTAGACGAAAGAACCGTGAGTTGGCTCGAATCTATTCCTGATTCTTCTTTTATTTCTCGGAACAACGCGTGCTCAGGGTCTTCATTCAGCTCAATATGCCCGCCAACAGGCAGCCAGCGCTTGAGTTGTTTGTGAAAAATAAGCAATATCTTGTCATCATGGACAATATAACCCGTAGCAACAAAATCTATGAGCTCATGAATATGCGGCATATGGCACCAGGGTACAACTGACAACTAACAACTGACAAGAGCATATTTTGAGCATAAAAAAAACCGCCCTCAATCATAGGATTGGGACGGCGTGGAGCTGAGTACGTACGGAGATGACTCGCCGAGTACTAGCTCGGCAAGTTCACGGAAAGATTTGACACAGTGATCGGGCTTAACATCATTGAAAGATTCCGGGATACCCATGGAACCCAGGAAGGCGATGGTCCGCACGCCTGCCTCTCTTCCATCGCGGATATCTGAGGTGAGGTCGCCGACGTACAAGGCGCTATCAAGGGGCACGGCAAACGAAAGACACATTTGCTTGATTGCTTCAGCTTTGTGGGCAGCCTCGCAGGTCACGGCTTCAAACAACCCCTGGAGTCCATGGACTTCAATGAGCTTATTGATGATTGGCCAGCGCGCCGATGTCACGATTCCGAGCTTGACCTTATTCAGGCGCATGATGCCAAGCTGTTCCTTTGCTTCCGGAAACAAGGGGCACTTCTCCTTGTTCGTTGCACTCCGGAATATGCGCGTCCTTTCTTCATCCGTGAAACAGGTTACTCCTCTGGAGATAAACCAGTCCGCAAAGGGCATGGACAGGGTTTGGCAAAAGTATTCGAGCGATGGAGGCGCAATTCCCGCAGCGTTGAACACTGCACAACATCCTTTGTATTGTTCGGGCATGCTGTCTTGGATGGTGCCATCCCAGTCGAAAATCAGAGCTTGTAGTTTCATCACAAACCTCCGTTAGCGTTTTTCGAAGATGCGAATGAGAGTTATATACATTAAAAATATGATTTTGTCAATCCCGTGTATTAAAAAACCGCGGACAAGTGTCGCGGCTAGAAGCCTAGTATCATGCAAGCTAGAGCGTTGTGGGACAAGACCTTGAAGTCTGGCCTGACTTCGTTGAAGACCTTTGAGTCCCCATTGGGTCCGATGAAAGCAGCTGTCAGCACGCCCGCGAGCTTGCCATCGCGGATGTCTGAGGTGAGGTCGCCGACGTACAACGTCTGCTCCACTGGCACGTCCATGTCTTTGCAGGCTTGGATGATGGCTCGGGTCTTGTTTTCAGACTCACCCAGGGCCACATCCAGATACTTGATAAGGTCGTGCCTTGCCAAGTTGTCGCGCAAAGTGATCCAGCCGCTGGCGCTCACTACGCCTTGCTTGATGCGGGCCTCCTTGAGACGAATCATGGTCTCAACAACTCCTGGGAACAAAGGCGGTAACCTTTTGTTTACGTGAGCATGGTAGATGAGCTGGAGCTCATCCCAAGGCATATTCACGCCGTACGACTTGAACCACTCGCTGAAAGGCATGGTCAGCTTCTGGCAAAAGCAGCTCAGGCTTGGCGGCTCCAGGCCTGCGGCCTTGAAGACTGCCACGCAGCCCTTGTATTCCTCGGCCATGGAATCCTGAATGACCCCGTCGAAATCATAGAGCACGGCCCTGATCCTTGTTTGCATCACAGACCTCCTGTGTCGGGTTTCTCGAGAACAAGCTCGAGTATCTCGTGAGTGTGGTAAGTGGGTCTGATGTCGACACGATTAAAGCGAATACGCTGGTATATCCGCCAACTTTTCACCAATTGGCGGGTCTGTTCAGGCTCCTGTTTGTAGTCTACGCGCCCGCTAGCGTCAGTGATTTGCAGGTTGAAGTGCACGAACAGCAACCCACCAGGCACCAGCGTCCTTTCGATCTCGCTTAGAGCTCGAGCCTGATCAACGTAGTGGATGACATTGATCACGAAGTAGGCGCCGATTGAGTTGTTCCCGAAAGGAAGATTCTCGATGTCACTCAGCATGAAATGGCATTCAGGATGAGCACTGGCCGCGGCCTCGACTTCGTCGCGCGAGTTATCCAAACCAGACACGTCAAACCCGTTAGCCGTGAACGCTGCCATGTCGCGCCCGGACCCGCAACCCGCATCAATCAGCCTTCCGCTGAAGCTCCTAGCCCTCAGAATTTCAATGAACCTTTCTGCGTAGATGGTGGGATGATTGTCCCAATGCCTGCCATCAGCATACTTTGCGTAAAGAGCTTGATTTTTCATTCGCCCTCCTTGCGTGCTGTTGTATACAGTAAATCCGGACATGTCAATGACAGCCCAGTTCAATGACTTGACAAAAGCCTTATTTTATGAGACGTTTTTCCATAGTTCGAACCTCGACAATGCGATTCCAAACCTTGATGCAAGTCGAATAAAATCGACAGAAAACGAAGGTCTCCATGGCTAGAATCTCACAAACCAACATTCGTACGTTGGCAATCTCCATCATCCTCCTACTGTGCGCCTGCGGAGCCAAAAAATTCATGGAGTCTGCAGAATTTCAGGATCCGCTAGATCCAACTAACTCGATGAATCCACCGAAAGATTCGGATGGAACCTCGGGCGCAGCTCCTGTGGTGGATAGTGGAACACAGCTGGCGGATGTTCAAGTTATGCCGGAAGTCTCGCAACCGAGCATCGACGATCTGATTGTTGCGCCCGAGTTGTTTCTGGCCTCCGCGAACGCGCTCAGACAATACAGAAAAGATCGTGGTCACGACGCTCAGATTTTGACGGTACAAACCGCAGAGGCGGCGAGCGTACTCGCACTCGGTAATGCCATCCGTACAGCAACACAGGTGCTCCCCCATCTCATATACATCACCCTGATTGGCGACGTATCGGTGCTACCCGCAGAGCGGCGTGTGTTTGTCGGGGGCGGTGAAGGTTTCACTGATACGTGCTATGCCTACAATGGTTCTGAGACGAGTCTCGCTCCTGCGTACGCCCTTGGCCGCATCCCCGTGAAGAGCGATGATGAATTCACGGCTTATCTCGACAAGGTGCGCCGGTTCGAGGAAACCTTCATCTCGCGCAAGGGCATGCTGTTTTTTGGTCACCAACCCGAGCTGGGCTATGCCGAAACGCGCGATCTCAATCTCGCAAACCAAAGTGGTTTTCAGAGTACGGTTTCTTCCCCATCCAATATCGATGAGCTAACATCACTTCTCAACAATCCGGCCATCGGAACTGTACTATACTACGGTCACGGGTCGCTCTACGGCAACGAACCCTTGAGCATCTTGCCAACAGATTCAGCACTGCAAATCGGATGGAACAATGTAAACGCGCCAGTAATCTACGCTTCAGGCGGCTGTGATTTCCACAATAGTCAAATCGGCCAGCGCATTCTCTCGGACCAGCTGATCTTCTCCGAGAATGGTGCCGCTGCTACCGTCGGTGCAGTAAAAAACGGCGGATACGGGTTCGACTACGCCTTCGTCCCCGGATTCATTTCCGGCTTAGCCGCCGAACCTACGCTCGGTAGGGCATTTTTGTCCGGTCTCCACAGTGTCGCAGCCCACCCAGAGGCAAAACCGGAATCCGTAATGGACTTCATGTACCGCGAGGCGTTGCATGGAGACCCACTACTCCAAATCCGATAGACACTCTCACTGCGCATCCGCCATCGGGTGCGTTTTTTTTATTTTATGCGCCACTGCATAACTGCTACTCTGCTCATATTTGAACCAATAATTGCCAATCTCACTTTTTTATAATAAGCTGACAAAGAAATTATGAGTAAACCAATTCTCTTTTTCCCCTATCATGATCCAGACGCTAAATACGCATTTGCCCTGCTTGAAAGCCTGGATGAATTGAAAGGCCTGTTTTCAGAGGTCTGCGTTGGAGTTACGACAAAAACAGCAGAGACCCAAAAACAATTGCTCGACAGATTGGCCGAAAGAGGTTGCCATCTGCTCCTCTACCCCGAAGCGAGCAACATGGGCATGCACCAAAAATTAGGTCTGGAATTTGCAAGCAGAACGAATGATCAGGCTTCGATCTTTTTTGGATATATTGACCGCATACTCTATGCCTTGAAAACTCAGCATCGAGAAGCTTTTGTCCGCGATATCTCGAAAGATTATGAATCAGACCTGGTGATATTCAGCCGATCGCAAAAAGCCTGGGATACACACCCCAAAGCATATCGGGATATTGAATGTGCAATTATTGATATTGGCGAAGCCTACATTGGCAAACGAATGGACTGGACCTGGTGCGGAGCCATATTTAAGAATGAATGCGCCAAAAAAATCTACCCTCTCGCGAAAGCTGATGATTTTTCTATAATCGGAGAATTTATTCTGATTAACCGCAAGCTGGGAGGAAGCCTGGACAATCAATTTGTGGATTGGCTGGAATGGGAAGACCCTTTCTGGGACAACAAAAAGACAATTGACCAGCCCGCCAGCAAACAAGAACTGGATTTTCGTCTAACCTATAGTTTGAACGTAGCAAAATTGTTTTTGGAGATGTAGAGCTCGGAGTGGCGCATGATTGCCAATCCTGCTTTTTTATAATACAGTGGCACGGAAATTGCGCGCCCCTAGCTCAGCTGGATAGAGCGCTTCCCTCCGAAGGAAGAGGTCAGACGTTCGAATCGTCTGGGGCGCACCACCATCAAACTCCTTAACGGAGTTTTTTGAAATAGAAATTCTTTTCAAATAAGCGCGTAAGCTTTTCCGCTTTGGCTGAATTTTTCTGGATGACGAATCTTATCTTAGCCGGTTGGGCCACTATGGCCTCCAGTTCAAAGATTGTTTTTTTATCGCGTTTATCATGTGTTGCATAAAATTTTTCGATCTTTGCAGCTGTCTGCTTGTCGTAAAGCGCTTCAATCACATAATCGCCGACAATATTAAGCACCGTGCCCAAGCTGCCTTTCTTTTTTGGAAACAACGGCTTTTCGAGCATGTGATACTGCGACATGACTCCGTCGAATTCCGCGGCAATGGAACGGTCCAGCGGCAATCTGTGGCCAGCTGTAAACAAATACCTCATGCCATGCCGCAGCATGTAATTCTTAAGCTGGAGCTCCTCGCTGCGGCGGGCCAGCAAAAACCAGTTATGCGAAGCATAAGCATACCAGCGGTCCAGTTTGGGCATGGCTTCAAACAGGATGTAGAGCACATGGTTCCAAAAAATATCGACTTGTACCGGATTCTTGAAGGAGTATTGGATGCGGTCGCCGTCACGCAGTTGGAGAAAGTGGCCTTCTTGGAGCGTGGGGTCGAAATAAGCGCGGCTGGCAAACGATACAAATGATTGCATGCGCTGCAGCCAGCGTACGTTCAGTTGCGCTTCGCCGCTGACCAACAAAACCATGTCGTGCTGGCGCAAAAACCTAAGGGCTTTGTAGATGCCTTGCTTGGTAGCGGCCTTGCCTTGCTTGGCTAAAATGCCTCGCAACTCCTCTATTTCGAGAGGCCCGCGACGCAGGACCTGGACTATTTCTTCGGCTAAACCTGGCGTTGGAAAAAGGCTCATAAGTAAACTATTAGTTTAATATTTACACAAAAATGCTCAATATAATGCAAAATATAGCATATAATGTATATTGTGTCAAACAAAAAACGGCCTTTAACACAGGAGAAAAACCATGGCTCCTTCCATCTGCGGCATTTACGTCACCTTGCGCGGAAAAAGCATTGACTTGAGTCTCTTGAACATTCACCAACTGCTTGATCTGTACGAGTTGATAGCCAGCACCAAGCGAACAGACTTCACAGCGAATCACTTTCAGGATTTATACTGCCTCATGTTGCGCCGCATGCGTCCGAAATACCGCGACTCAGTCAGAAGCGGGCTATTGGGCGAAATCGCCCTGGACATGTTCCTGAGGCTCGGAATATCAAGCAATTCATGGAGCGCTGAGGAGGCTACGGCCAAGGTTGAACCTGGGAGGTGTTCGGCCTTATATCTGAAGAACTGGAAAACATCCACTGAAGCGCCGGACTTCACGGCAAATCAAATACTCGGAACATCTGCTTTCAGGGACACGATGACCATATTGAACAGCCTGCGAACCCAAGAGCTGCTGGCACGAGGCTTGAACGTTGCTGCAAAAAACGAGTTCCTGGCGCGCGGCGGTGACATTGATGATTTCGAAAGCCTCGAGAACAGGTCCAAAAAAACAGACCTTGCTTTTGCCGTCCATATCACATCCGAGCATGATGCTGACTGGCTGTTCTTGGGCAAGGAACTTGAATGGTTCCAAGCAGGCAGCCTGCACATTGTCCTTGTCAGGGACAGAAACGAAATCAAATCAGGGTCTTGGGAACAAGTCAGCATCCCTTACTCAGCGGATCCAGGCCCGGACTGGGGTTGGGAAGCGATATGCTGCCATCTAATCTTCCGCGTGGTCTGCGAACCGCTGGGAATGTCTGACCCAGAGGAGCCAAATAGCCTCAAGCACCTGGTTTCTTTCTGCACAAAGGTCCGCCATTGGGCGTCAATGATGGTCCGGGACCTCATCACGGGTGATTACGCCAAAACAATCCTAGCTCGCTGGCGCGAGGAATTCGGCACACGAAACAGCCCAGAGCCATTCCACGAGCCAATAGATCTTTGGATGTGTGAACTTCCTTGAAATCCGCATTGCGCGGATTTTTTGATTCAATTTTTTACGCCTGCGGATGCATAAGTCTGCGGATGAAAACCAGGTAATACAGGGTGCGGTTCATGGGCAAATCCCAAGTGCCAATCAAATCGCGGCGCTCGCCTCCCCAGCCGAGCTTGAAGCGCGTGATGCCTTCCCAAGATGATTTATAGAATAAAGCTGATTTAAGCTCTGAGTTAATGCCATAAAAATCATACCAGGTGCGGCCCTCAAGCTTGGCGGCTTTGATAGCCTCCCATTGCAGGAGATATGGGGCCATGGCATTGCGCATCAAGTTGGATGAGGCGCCATAAAGATAAGTTGCCGTGTCTCCAAACACCATTTCCATGTTCGCGGCCAGCATTGCGCCGTTCAGTTCGGCGACGCGCAGACGTGCTTGGCCTGCAGCAGACATGATCTGGAATGTTTTTGTCAGATGCTGGTCTTGATGCTGGGCAAACTTGTCGCGGCCAGCTGTTTCGCGCATCAAATCCAAAAACTTGGCAAGGTCGCTCGGGTGCATTGACGTACGCACCGTAATCCCATGCTTTTGCGCGACCTTAATGTTGTAGCGCGTCTTCTGATGCATGTTTTCCAACAACTTTTCCTCACTTTGATGCAAGTTCAACAAAATGGTGCTGGCCGGTTCCATGGGCGCAGACAGAACAAAGCGTGGCGGCAGATGCCTTACGCCAGATTCCATTTTGATGATCGGTTCAAACCTCCAAAACAAAGCGCGCGGCAATTTTGCTGTTGAATATATTTGGGAGACGAACTCGCTGATCACTTTTCGATAATCTTCGGGGCTGACATCTTTAGAAAAAACCGGGCCTCGAGGCGAAAACCAATAGCCAGAACCTAAAGCGCGCTTCCTGTATTCGCCTTGGGCCGCGCACAGCCACTCTCCCCTCTCATCCACCAACGCGAACCTGCGCACTGCACAGCCGCTTGCCTCACGGAATAATCCCCAAGTCCAGGATTGCGTGAATTGCGACCAAGGCTGAGTAGATTGGAAATGGTCCCATTGTTCTTTATTTTTTATTTCCTCCAATTTCATAATCATTTTCCCAAAAAGCGCAAAGCTGTTCTTAAACGGTCTGACGAGTCTTTGGAACCAATGGGAATTTGCTTGATGACTTGGCGCGCTTGATTCTGCGAATAGCCCAGGCTGACCAACGCATCAATGATTTCCTGGTCTTCGGATTGGACTTGGCCGAACTCAATCAGTTGGCCCTTAAGCTCAAGCACGATTTTCTGCGCTGTCTTTTTGCCAATGCCTGGTATGGACGAAAGCCAATCCACATCGCCTTGCATCAGCCTGTCGCGCAAGTTATCAAGCGGGGCTGACGCACAAATGGCCATGCCGACCTTGGGGCCGACGCCGGAAACTCCGAGCAGTTTCTCAAAAAACTTCAGCTCTTCCATGGACGGAAAGCCATACAAATCATACGCATCTTCGCGGATATGCTCGTGGATATATGCGAGTTGGATAGTGTCTTGAGCCAGGTTGGAGATAAAACCTGGATGAGCCCGCAATTTATAACCAATGCCATTGACTTCAAGAATAAAAAAGTCAGGATGAATCTCTAAAACATTACCCCGAAGCGTGCCAATCATATGCCAAAGAATACCACTAATAAACACCAAACATCAAGAAACAAGATCCAACCAAACTCCAAACAGCCAATATCCAAAATATCAAACCATTTGAAATTGGAATTTGTGAATTGGTGTTTCCTTGGTGTTTGTATCTTGTTTCTTGGTGTTTTCAAATAAAATACCCCGTACAACTTGAGAAAAGTCATACGGGGGTGAGCGCTACATGGGCGGGCCAGGCAGGCCTGGGTCCAGAGGCTGTTCGCCTGTAGCAGGCGGCGACCAGTCAACGCGAGGCTTGCCTGGCAAGGGCTTGGCCTTGGGCTTAGCCGAGGCAGATGCCGTGACAGATACCGCAGCCAGTTCCTTGACTGAGGCAGATGCGGCCGCGGGCATTGCCATGGCAGACCCTGAGTCCATGGGGCCAACGACCCTGATGGTCCGCTGCTCGAGCTTGTCAGAGAGCAAAGCCCAACCGACAATAGCCGAAGCTACCACGGCCATGAGAATCAACATCGTCCGAGCCCTGCTGTGCAGGCCGCCTGTCTTGGATTTGACCACAACGGCCTTAGGGTCTGACCTGCGGGCACCCGGCGGAGTGGACGGAGCGCACATGGTCTCAGCATCGCCGCTCACGCGAGTTGAACCTGGTGTCTTGACCCGGCCCAGTGTTCGCGGCGTGTCCGGCTGGCTTGAGGGCTGGTCCAGCTTGATCACATTCAGCTCAGACAGCACCTCTGCACTCCGGGGGCGGTCCAAGAGTTCATAGGCCATGCAGCGGTCAACGAGCATGACCAGCTCAGTCGGCAGCTCAGGGTGCGACTTGCCCAATGAATCTGCACGCAGTTTGCCTATGCGCTTCTTGTACGTGAATTCGTCCAGGGCTTTTCCCTCATACGGGAACGGAGTTCCGCCAGTCACAATCTCAAATGCTGTGACTCCGAATGAGTACACATCATTGCGATCATCCTTGCGGATTTTCTCCTGGCCCGGATCAGAACCTGCGCCAATGAGCTGCTGAGGCGACGCGTATTGAGGAGAACCCAACGAGTGAGATTCCGCGGTGAGCTTGCGCTCGAACGCCTCGGCCATGTTGTCGCCCACAGCCGCAATGCCGAAATCCGTGATATATGCTGTCTCGTGGCCGACCGAATCCCTATGGATCATGATGTTGGCCGGCTTTATGTCGCGATGCACTACACCCGAGGCATGCGCCTCTTTGAGGCCGTTCGCGATCTGGCACAACAGATCCAAGGCACGAGCCAGGGGCTTGATTGCCCCCTCCTTGGCAATGATGTCGTCCAAGGTGATGCCACCCGGGAAGTAGGGCAGGACACAGAAGAAGCGGATCAAGCCTCTGTCGTCGTAGTTCCCATGATCCCGCATCCACATTATGTTGTGCGGACGGAGTGTCTGAAGAATCCGGGCTTCGCGCTCGGCGCGCTCAGGCGCTCCACTGTCCGTGCTGAGCAGGATCTTGATTGCGACATTCTTGTTATTGGCCAGGTCCAGTCCTTTGTAGA
>JBAYJJ010000039.1:0-10530 GCA_041665165.1 Patescibacteria group bacterium
CCAGGGCCGTCTCCTCAACCTGATGACTCCAGAGGATGCGTGGCTCGTGATTTCTGAAAGCCGATATTACCCATCAGCCCAGGAACACAAGGCCTCGGTCCACGACAGCGGAGTGTTTGATGATCTCAGGCTGCCCAACATGGTCCAGCTAGCCTATCTGATTGCGGCCATCGTCTTTCGCCACAAGAAGATCGCGGCTGCGAGCCTAGATCAGAAGCGCACGCTATTCATCAGGTCCTCAAGCTCCATTGGTCCCAACAATGTGCTGGCCGCGTCCTACGTGCCTGGTATGGGTCTGTTTTTCAAGGCCTTTCCCATCACGTATTCCGGGCCTGACTTGGTCACCATGGATGCCTTCGTTCTCCCATAGCCCGCCACCCTCGGGCTTTTTTATTAATTTAATAATAAGAAAAACACTCCGGTTTAAGGAGTGTCTTTCTGGTGCGTCGGCCGGGGTTCGAACCCGGGACCTTGGGCTTAAGAGGCCCCTGCTCTACCAGCTGAGCTACCGACGCAAGTGAGTAATCGTGCGTTTTATCAGTAACGGCCGAAGGCAAGCGTCCTGGAGCGAGTCGACAACCGAGTGCTGCAGTCGGGTGGCGAATCGCGGAAGGATGCGTGCCGCGATAGCGGCGTTGCTGATAACAACTTTTGTTCCGAACGCAGCGTCGGTATCACGAAGTGAGTACCGACCCAGACTGCGGAACGACGAAATAGTACTTTTTTTGCAGAAAACAGTCAAGAAAAAGACCGGACAAGTGTCCGGAGTAGAGAACTGGGGTCAGCCGAACTTTTTGACTTCTTTGGCAAAATCTCGAAGCTGCTGCTCAGCGCCCTCAAAGCTATAGGCCGTGGCAGTGGGCGGAGTTGAATAAATGTTCACCCTGTCGCTGTTCGGCCGGACCATCAGGCAGAGTATATGCGGCTTTTGCCGCACAGTGATCTGCGCGCTGTAAATGATGCCCGCTCCGTTTCGTCGTGAAAATTCTGTTGCATCAGGAAAGAGCTCGGTACAGATTGTTTTGAACTCATCAAACTTGAAATCCATGGCACCCTCCTTGCTTGAATTCGCCGCAAGTATCTCAAGCTTGAGATTTTGAGTCAAGGAATATCCCTAAGCCAGCCAGGCCATGAATTCTTTAGTGGTTTTTGTATTCAAAACGTCTTTTTTGGTGGCCCAGCCGCGTCTGGCAATAGCCTCGCCCAAAACAATAAACTCCAAATGCTCGGCGGTGTGCGCATCAGTGTTAATCATGAGCTTTGCTCCGGCCTTGACCACGGCCCTGACCCAGCGATCACTCAAGTCAGACCGCTCTGGGAAGGAATTGATTTCTAGCGCCACATTATTTTTCTTGGCTGCTGCGATCACGGCGCGCATATCAAAATCAATGCCCTCGCGCTTGCCAATGAGGCGGCAGGTGGGATGGAAGAAACAGTTCACATTGGGCTGTTCCATGGCCTTGATGATGCGCTTGGTCTGTTCTTCGCGTGATAGATGAAAATGCGAGTGCACGGAAATGCCTACAAAATCCAATTCCTTGCGCGCTGCAGCCGAAATGTCCAGGCTTCCGTCTTTATGGATGTCGCATTCTATTCCTTTCAGGATTCTGAAGCCTTTGAAATTTTTATTCAGCTTATCGATCTCTTTGCCTTGCTGTTTAAGCCGCTTCTCATCCAAGCCATTGATGAAGGCCATGGATTTTGAGTGGTCTGTCATGGCAATATAAGACCGGCCCAGCTTGATTGCGGCTTGAGCCATCTCTTCGATGGACAAAGTGCCGTCTGACCAGGTGGAGTGCATTTGCAGGTCGCCGCGCACAGAGCCATAAGGCAGGAGGTTGGGGAGCTTGTGCTTTAAGGCCGCCTCAATCTCATCCTCTCCTATGCGGATTTCTGGCGCTGGCGTTTCCATGCCTAGCTTTTCGTATATTTCTTCCTCGGTCTTACAGGCTACTAGTCCGATTCCCCTCCTGCCGGAGGAGGGGCTAGGGGTGGTGGGAGTGGCTTTCTTTTTTGCGAGTTTGTAGAGTCCGTATTCATTCAACGTATACCCCTTGGACAAGGCAAACTCGCGCAGCAATACATTATGACGTTTGTCGCCTGTAAAATATTGCAAGGTCGCGCCAAACACCTCGTCTGGCACAACTCTTAAGTCCGCATCAATCCCAATCTTAAGCCGGACAGACGACCTGGTCTTTCCTTTTTCATGTACTGACTCAACCATGGGCAAAGACACGAACGCATCCATCACGCTTTTTGCGTTTTTTGACGTGGCAATCAAATCAATGTCGCCGATGGTTTCTTGTCTGCGACGGATTGAGCCGGCGTAAGTGCATCGAGTCACGCCTTTTACCTTGGAAAGCTGGCGCACCATCTCGTCAGCTACTGGCAATACGTACCCGAGGAGCAGGCGGCCGCCGGATGCTTCCATCAAATTTAATTGGTTCAAGAGTTTGATCTCGCTTTTTTCGCCCCAGCGCGGGATGTCTTTGATCTTATGGGCTTTTAGCGCCTTTTTCAGATCGTTGATGTTTTTGACTTTTAGATGCTTGTACAGATCCAGCATGTGCTTTGGCCCCAAGCCCTCGATCCTGGACAAGCCCCAGATATCAACCGGAAATTGTTTTTTCATTTGCTCGTATTCTTTGATTTTTCCGGTCCTGAAAAGCTCGTCAGCTTTTTCCGCGATGTTTTGCCCAATGCCAGGCAGCTCCTTTAAAGCCTTGATGCCGCCTTTGCGCCAAGCATCCTCAACCTCGTCGCCACGGGCTGTGACAGATTCAGATGCCAGTTGATAAGCCCGCGGTTTAAAAGCCACGCCATGCATTTCATGGAAGTAAGAAAATTCAAACAGTATCTTGGCCAGTGTTTGGGCTTTGGTCATGGGTAATATGATACATCAGCTGGTAAATAAGCTCCAAAAAGCGTGTCACTGACAACTAGCTTCACCCGTTGACAAAACCATCAATCTCCTGTATGCTCAACCATTCATATGCCTCGTAAATTAATCTCCCAAATCCATCCCTGGCTGTATACGGCCTGTGTGGAGACTCACCGTTTGAAGCGGGGTATGTCTTCGGTTAGGCAAAGGCTGGCTACCGATAAAATACAATCTAATTTGGCTTATAAATGTTTCAGCCATCAATCCCTGTTGCTGCGTAAACTGGGTACGGTAGATATGCGGCTTCAATACAATAAGATAACCAATCTCAAGCTGGCAGCCGATAAGATTAACAACGTGATTATCCGGCCCGGCGAGACTTTTTCGCTTTGGAAATTGGTTGGCCGACCGACCGCTAAAAAGGGATATCTTGAAGGCATGGTCTTGATGGATGGGGAAGCTAAATCGGACATTGGCGGCGGTTTGTGCCAGATGGCCAATCTATTGCATTGGATGGTTTTGCATACGCCTCTGCTAGTCACTGAGCGCCATCACCACAGTTTTGATGCTTTCCCTGATTCAGGGCGAGTTTTGCCATTTGGATCGGGTGCGACCATTTTTTACAATTATTTAGATTTGCAATTCCGTAATCCGACTGACAAGACCTTCCAGATAAACATCTGGGTAACGGATGAGCATCTAAAGGGGGAGATTAGGTCTGATACGGAGTTGGAGTATGGATATCACATTATCGAAAAAGGACATCAATACATTTTTGATGCTGCTAAAGATCAATACTTCCGCACAAATTCGCTTTGGCGTGATATTGCTGACCGCAAAACCGGCCAACGCCTGTCCGAGGAGTTTGTTGATTCCAATTATTCACTCATGAAATACCAACCGCCGGAAGACGCTAAAGTACAGCTTGTCTAAACCGAGCTTGAACCTGATGTTACGTGCAATAAAAAAACCGAGCTTGTTTGTCAGCTCGGTGGGACGAAGAGGAAGGCCATGAAATTGCGGTATTTGCAGGGTCTGATTGTTAGGCCGTGCGTTTCGGCCAAGACCGAGACAAACTCGGGGAAGGCATTAGGCGTGGTGATGAAGCTAACCGGCCGCCTGGTGTTGGGGGTCGTGTCTTTCCAGCGCAGGTAAGGTTGGGAACTTTCCATTCCCGCCAGAATCACAATGGCCCGAACCGTGGGATCGTAGTAGATCACGTTCCCTGCCTTGAGACTTACGATGTTGCCTTGTTGGTCCAGCATGCGAACTCCTTTTGTTTTGGGTTTAAGATGTTCTTAGCATCAAAACCCCAATAGGTCAATTCCCCAGTTAAACAAAAAAGACCCTCTGAGGTCTATTTTGTAAATCATGCAAACTTGGTGCCGCGGGAGGGGGTCGAACCCTCATGACCTTGCGGACGCAGGATTTTGAGTCCTGTGCGTCTACCAGTTCCGCCACCGCGGCCCCAATTTTGCACAATGCCGCCTGTTTACCGAACGCGCTTATATTAAGGGATTTTAATCGGCTTGGCAAGGGCGTATTGCCTTACAGCCCGTGGTCAATTATACTTTGGAGCATTATATGCGTATATCCAAGTTGATCTCAAAGCCTGAAAAACAGGCGCCTGCTGATACTGATTCCATAAACGCCAAACTGCTGCTGCAGGCCAATTATGTGCGCATGGAAATGGCTGGCGTTTATTCCTGGCTGCCTTTGGGTTTGCGGGTCTTGAACAAGGTCCAGAACATCATCAGACACGAGCTGGATGCTATTGGCGCGCAAGAGATTCTGATGCCAGCGCTCCAGCCCAAGGAAAATTGGGAAACATCTGGCCGCTGGAACACAGTGGACGTTTTGTTCAAAGTCCCGTCGCAAACTGGCCGCGAATACGCTTTGGGCCCCACCCACGAGGAGATCGTCACACCGCTAGTCGGCAGCTATATCCATTCGTACAAAGATTTGCCGGTCAGCGTCTATCAGATCCAGACCAAGTACCGCGATGAGTTGCGCGCCAAGTCCGGCATTTTGCGCGGACGCGAGTTTGGCATGAAAGACATGTACTCGTTCCATGCGGACCGCGAGGATTTCGAGAAATACTACGAGCTGGTCAAGCAAACATATCTCAAGATTTTTATTCGCTTGGGTTTGGACGCTAAAGTCGTAGAAGCTTCGGGCGGATCATTCACCAAAAAGTATTCGCACGAATTCCAGGTCATCACGCCAGCCGGGGAGGATAAGATCATCGCATGCGAGGCTTGTACTTTTGCGCAGAATTCGGAAATTTCAGAATATAAAGAAGGCGACAAGTGCCCGAACTGCGGAAAAAAGCTGAAGGATGTCAAAGGCATTGAAATCGCGAATATTTTTGACTTGGGCGGCAAGTTCACGGATGCATTCAAAGTCAATTATACTGATGCCGAGGGCAAACAAAACCCGGTGGTCATGGGTTGCTATGGGATCGGGACCACGCGTTTGGTCGGCGCCATCACAGAGGTTCACAATGATGCCAAAGGTTTGAGCTGGCCGCTTTCAGTCGCGCCTTTCCACGTCCATCTGGTCTCGCTCAATGCCAAAGGCGCTGATGAAGTCGCCAGGGTCTATGATGCAGCCGAAGCTTTGTACAATGATTTGCTGGATCAGGGCATTGAAGTCATCTGGGACGACCGCGAAGGCTTGTCTGCGGGCGAAAAGTTCTCAACCGCTGATTTGCTGGGCATACCTTTGCGCCTCGTGGTCTCAACCAAAACACTTGATCAAAACAGCATTGAATTCAAACAGAGGAACAGCGACGAAAACGAGCTGATCCAGATGGATGACGTCATTGATAGCATTAAGGAATTCACGAAATACTAACAACTATAAACTTACAACTGACAAGAGTTTCTAGGTTACTCTTGTGAGTTGTAAGTTGTCAGTTTTTTTGTCATGTACGTATCTTGTTCTGCGTAACCCAGCGTCTTGTAGTACTCGCGAACTCCAATGCCGGAGATGACGGCCATTTTTTCGTAGCCTTCGCGCTTGGCAATATCTTCGGCTGTCTGCATCAGCAATCTGCCATAGCCTTTGTGCTGTGAAGCTTCTTGATTGTACTGGTTGATATTGAGAGCAGTGCCATAAGTGTGCAGTTCGCGGATGATGGCCGCGTTATTCAGAACTGGAAAACTTTCCAGCACCTCCTCACACCCCTCTCCCATTCGATGGGAGTAGGGGCAGGGGGTGAGGGGTAACCGCAACCTACAAAACCCAAAAACCGCGCTCCGGTCCTCGTTCTCAACTGATAAAAAGATTTCTGTGCCGCCTGCATTTTCGTATCTTTCTTCAAAAATTTGGGTTTTGTCATTTGTATGGTCGCCTGGCACATGCCCGACTTCGCGGCAACGCAAACATTGGCATTTGATCCCGCGTTTTTTCATTTCCGCATCCAAAAGTTCGCGCAAGTTTGATTGCTTGTTGCCGAATGCGATTGATGGAGTCGGGAAATCGCGGATCATGCGCGAAACGCGGCAATATCTGGGCAGCATGGTCTGCATCTTGATCAGCAGTTCCTGCAGATCTTGGCCCTCAAGAGGCTTGAATTCTCCGCGTTCAGTCCAACTAGCCAATTCAGAGTTGGGCAAGACCACGCACGGATAAAGTTTGATCATGTCAGGACAAAAACGCGGATCGCCAAACAAAAGCGCGAACGAATCAATGTCATCCTGAATGCTTGCGCCAGGCTGGCCAGGCAAAATATGGACATCGGCTTTAAGGCCTGCTGTTTTAAGCAAGGCAATCGCATCAGCAGCTTGTTCAACAGTGTGTCCGCGCTTGGTAAATGCTAATACGCGATCATTTAAGATTTGCAGGCCAAGTTCCACGCGCGTGCAGCCCAGTTTGCGCAAATGGATTACTTCTTTTGGCTTGACCCAGTCTGGCCGCGTTTCAATCGTGAGACCAATGATTCTATATTCAGCAGTCTCGTTGATTTTTTGAGCGGTCCATAACTCACCCCCGTTCGCAATGCTCACTTCCCCCTCTCTTAATTTAAGAGAGGGTGTCCCGAGTGAGTCGAGGGACGGGTGAGTTATGTTGTTTGCCGCTTCAAAACACCGTGTAATAAACCATTCACGATAGTCTTGTTTGTAAGCAGACCAAGTACCGCCTTTGATAATCAGTTCAATCTTATTCGCTTGGTGTCCGTTGCGCTCCAAAGCCTGGATTCTTTGCCTGACTTGCTCATATGGATCAAATTGCAAACTCAAGGCGCGGGCCGCGGCTGGTTCATTTGATAAATAGCTTTTGGGCATGCGCTCCTCTGTCGGGCAATAAACGCAGCGCCCAGGGCAGGGGAAGGGCTTGGTGAGCACAGTAATGGGTGCCACTCCGCTGTCAGTCCGGATGTCTTTCACGCGCAAGACCTTTTCTAAGGCTTCATTCTTTAGATCAAGCTCGCGATAAGCCTCCCAGTACTGGATTGCAGTCGGAAAAGCATAATCTGTGTGCTTGAGGCGCTTTCTGACAGCCTTGGCCAAGTCAGTCCTTTGTGGGCACTCCAAAGCAGCCAACTCGTTTAAGATGTCCTTTGCAATACTAATCGGGGGGATTTTTAGCATAAACACCAAACGTCAAGAAACAAGATCCAAACAATCTCCAATATCCAAAACTTCAAAACACCAATTGGTTTTTAGGTGTTTGAGTGTTTGGTGTTTGTTTGGTGTTTGCATCTTGTATCTTGGTGTTTCTCTAGTGTAAGCTAGTTTGATGGAAAACGAGGCAAGGCGCAAGCTTGAGCAGGAAGTGGCGGATTTTTATGAAGCTCAAGGCAAGAACTTTAGTCAAACCAGGCAAGCTAACTGGCCGATTTTTAAATTGCTGGAGCGCGAGCTAAAACCTGGCAGCACAGTGGTAGATGTCGGGTGTGGTAATGGCCGCTTGCTCAATGTCTTGTCGCCTGGCATCAATTACATTGGTCTTGAACCATCCAGTTCATTATTGGCTGAAGCACGCAAAAGATTCAGCAACCGCCCAGGCGTGGTATTCAAGCCCGGGAGTTTGCCAAAGCTTGATTTACCTAATGAATCAGCAGACGCAGTCGTTTGCATTGCTGTCATGCACCACATTCCAAGCCTTGAGCAACGAGCAGTCGCGCTCGCCGAAATTCTTCGAATTCTTAAGCCAGGCGGCATATTTATTTGTTCAGTCTGGAATCTGCGCGCCTCAAGATTTTTTAATTTCAATACGTTTTTACATGCCTGGCTTAGGGACGCGGGCGTGCCCCGCGGCGAGCGCGGCGATATGTATATGCCGTGGAAAATGGAGGGCGCTGATGCTAAGCGCTATGTACACGCATTTACCTCAAAAGAATGGAAAGAACTTTTTGATCTGAAGAGATGGAACATCCAAGAAATCGGTCCATATGACAATCTAGGCTGGTGTAGGTTATCGTCTGGGAGGAACTTGGTTGCGATTTGTAAGAAGAAATAAAAAAATCCAGCCTTGCGGCCGGATTTTTAAATTTCGTTGTTTACACTACAGCCGGAGCAACTGGCGCAACGGGCGCGACAGGTGGGTGCTGTTTCAAAGCATCCTTGAGGCTCTTGCCAGCCTTGAACTTTGGCACGCGGACCGGAGGAATTTGGATCTTCTCAGTCGGCCTCTGTGGGTTCACGCCAGTGCGGCCTGCGCGGGTCTTAGCCATAAATTGGCCAAAGCCAGCGATTGTGACCTCTTCGTTCTTCTTCAATTCGCTGATTACGGTGTCCACGAAACATTCAATCATGTCCTCGGCCTGTTTCTTGGTAACGCCGACTTTTTCAGCAATTACACCGATTAACTCTGCTTTATTCATACTCAAATTAGATGATGATTTATACCCGCAATCTATCTTTGTAAAGACAGGGTGCGGCTCTTACGCAAACCACTATAGCATTTCTGCGCTTATATATCAACAATTTCACGTATCCGGTCAAGTCCTACGCAGTCGCCACTGTCCAAATCCAGGGTAGCTAAAAGCCCATTTACTTCAGCTTGCCCGCTATCAAGCAATTCATAAGGAGCCTCAGTCAGGTTCAAAAACCGCTTAATAGAGCTACTTTTCTCAAATCCAATGACAGAATCATATGATCCGGTCATGCCCACATCAGTCTGAAAACCCGTTCCTTGAGGCAAGATTTTGGCATCAGCTGTGGGCACATGGGTGTGGGTGCCATAGATTAGGGTTGCCCGACCATCCACATAGTTGGCAAGAGCCACTTTTTCGCTCGTTGCCTCGGCGTGGATATCTAAAATTACCAGAGGTTTAGGCTCAGTCTCCAGAGACTTCCAGAAGCTATCAAAGGCCAGGAAAGGGGAAGACGAGTCTTGGGTCATAAAGAGCTGGCCTTGGAGGTTCAGGAGGTAGATTTTGCGTCCTTTGACCTCAAATACAGCATAGCCTTTGCCAGCCAAACTAGGGTCAACATTATATGGCCGGATTATCAGCTTTTGCCATTCCGGGTCTTTGAGCGCAGGCAGGCCCTGTGCGTTTTCCCAAACATGGTGGCCTGAGGTGAAAGCATCAACTCCAGCGTCTTTCATTTCCTGCAGGATCTTTTGCGTGATGCCGCGGCCATGGGCCAGGTTCTCAGCATTAATAATCACAAGATCAGGAGCGAATTTACTCCTCAATTCTGGGATGAGTTTGGCTAATGCTTTGCGCCCGGCTTTGCCTACCACATCGCCAAAGACCAATACTTTGATTTGGTTCATACTGCTGAAAATACTCAATAATTGAGATTTAGTCAACCCTTCTGTCATTCCGAGGGAAGTCGGATGCGACGAGGAATCTTATGCAAACAAATCTGTCGAGAACCTAAGTCACTCGAAGATCCCTCCAATCGCCTCGGGGATGGCCGAGGCTCCGTCGGGATGACAAGTGGAATTGACATGACAGTCTTTTCAGCATATAGTCATTGCCTCAAAAGGAGGACGTGCAATGCTCTTTGCCAAGATGATCGGCGATCCAACGGTTGGCCCGACCGTCATGAGAGCCATTATGCAGGCTAATAAAAATCAGGAATGGGTAAAGCACGTTGCCAAGGTGTTCATGACAAACCAGGTGAAACGTGAATATTTTCTGTGTGACGTTGAGGGTTATGTCATACATCTGGAAAGTGACCTGGAAAATCTCGAAACATTCGCGGCCGACCCTTTCCGCGTTGAGAAACTGCTTCTGGTCATCAACGCCGTGTTGAATCGTGCGTCTCAGGCTGAATGCGGCGAGCTAGAAAACCTGAGGCAAAGATCGCAGATCATTGCCGACAAGACCCGACCAATCCGGGTTGGCGCAACCTTTACTACCGGTCGCATAGCTTTCAAGGAGGACAGGTATCCTCCGGCTTGGGACCAGATCGCGTGACCTCGCTCGAGGTCTTTTTTTTATCAATCAAAAAACCCAGCACACGCCAGGTTTTTCATTCTTCCCTCTTCACTTTTCACTCTTCACTTACTTAGCGTATTCAATCACTCTTGTCTCGCGGATCAAGGTCACGCGGATTTCGCCAGGGTATTTGAGTTCAGCTTCGATCTTGGCAGCGATTTCGCGGGCCAAGTTTGATGCTGCAAAGTCATCAACTGCTTTCGGATTCACGAACACGCGGATTTCGCGGCCAGCTTGGATGGCATATACC
>JBAYJJ010000040.1:0-10446 GCA_041665165.1 Patescibacteria group bacterium
ATGCAATACCACCCAAAGTCACATTGCCCGTACTATTCGACACCATGAATGTGAGGTTTCTGATGATGATCGATAGGTTAGTCCCACGCTTGAGATATACGTCATCGCCTGTCGAATAGCTACTCAAACGCAACCCTTCTATCACCAATGTTTCTGGGAGTTTTCCAACCTTCATCCATGTTTCGTACGCTGGCGCACATTGGCCTTGAATGCACCAACAATACTCGTCATGGCATGTACCCGAAGTCGGCGTGCAGTCCAGTGCTGAAGCGCACGAACCAGGCGCTACAGTTCCACCCACGCCCGTGGCACCAGTTCCGCCAGAACCACTACTACCAGATGTCCCACCACCCGAACCACCTGCGCCTGGATTCACGCAGATTTCGGAATAACAGGCGAGCCCACCCATACAAGTCTTGTTCGGATAGCAAGGTCCATTCTCTGTGCCCTGCTCTTTAGCGTTCGGCTGGTAGGCATCATCCGGATTTCCTGCAGGGATGCAGGAAAACGAGAGCAGAATTATTAGATACGCCCAAACCGGTACTCTGTTCATCTCAACCTCCTCTAAGTTGTGAAGACAACCGCGCGACTAGAAACTGCACTTTCCCAGTATCGGATACTCATCTACGCACTCCTGCCAAGTCTGGTTAGTCTGGCAACATCCATGACAACACCTTCTTGACCAGACCCAATGTCCATCTTTGTAATCGCAGTACCAAATACACCTTGGATGCAACATTGAAGCGCATTCACCTGGGTCGCCGGAGCCGCATTGTGCAGAGATATATATATTGCCGCAGCCATCCACAAAACCCGGTGGGCGGAAATCCCATTCTGTCTTCGAACTCACATCAAGGCAATGTTGGTCCCCGCTCTTGCAAGCGTCTATGCAAACGGGTGCGGTATCTTCTCCTGCATCAGCGCCACCTGTGCCGCCATACGAACCACCCTGTCCGGATGATCCGCCGATCGAAGCTCCTCCAGACCCGCCTATAGATGTGCCGCCACTACCACTCTGGCCCGAACCGCCAGTACCTGATGAACCACCAGACCCGCCAGTGCCAGTATTCACACAGACATTGGACAAGCACTTCAACCCGTCCATGCAGGTGTTGTTCGGAAAGCAAGGCCCCTTCTCCATGCCTGGCTCCTTGGCAACTGGTTGATTTGTGTCCGAGGATCCACCGCTGGTGCAAGAGAACAGCATCGCGACCATGAGATACAACCAAACGTGTAATCTGCTCATCTAAGCCTCCTCTAGTTTGTGAAGGTACGACCATCTTTTTGAACAACGAAAGACTGCCCTATTTTTTGAATTGTGTCAATGTCCGCGTGATAAAAAAGGGACACTGATTAGTGTCCCGCGAGTAGCATTTCTTGTAGCTCTGCACCTACTTAGCAACCTTCATAATGTGCCCCTTGTGGTCCGCCCAGTACACTGCGGCATCATCAAGCGCAATATCGTCCGGGGAGTCCAATGCACCCGCCAGCGTCACAGGAGTCCCGCCGCTAGGCTCGATTTTCTGCACAGCACCGGAACTAGCATAGCCTGATGTCCAGTACACGTAAGTCGAATCAGCGGCGATTCGTTTTCCCTCTGATGTCGTATACAGCGCCTGCACCGGGTTCTGTCCCGGCAGTCCGCCTTTGGCGATCGTGCGTACGCCCTTATTTGATAAGCCTACTTGGGTCCAGGATATGTTGGTGGCATTAAGTGCAATCCAATACGGATCAGATTGTACTGGCAGGGAAGCCAGCTCTTCAACTCCTCCTCCGCCCAGCGTGGCATGCATGATTACCGGCGCATCTGTACAGGCGCCAGTCCAGTAAACGCCAGTATCGTCGACTGCGATTCCAGTCGGACAGTGTTGTCCCGATGCTATGGTCAAGGGCGCCCCACCGTTCTTGTCTGCTTTCTTGACCATTCCATCACTGAAGTCAACGCCTTGTTCAGCCCAGTATACATAGTCGCCGTAAAGCGCGATTCCCCATAGGTTACTCCCCGACGGTTCTGAGGCGAGCTCGATCAATGAGCCGCCGTTCAGGCCGACCTTCATCACCTTCCCGCCCCACAAGCCATCGGTCCAGTAAACGCCAGTGCTGTCAACAGCCATGTCCCGGATGGTCGTATCATAAGTCCCGTTGGCCAACGTCGTAGGCGTGCCGCCGCTTGATGCAATCTTTTTTACCAAGAAAAAAGCGTTGCCAGTCTCTATCCAGTAGACGTTTCCTCCGTAGACGTCCAGGACAACTATCGTATTTGCTGTCGTGATCAGAATGACTGATTGGCAAACGCCATTTACGCACTCACCGCTCGAGCAATTATGGTCGCAAGCACCACAATGTTTCGCGTCTGAGGCAGTATTTACGCAAACGCTTCCGCAGCACTGCAGTGGCGAGTTACATGTTCCGCAGCCTGCACTGCCGCCAGTACCAGACGAACCGCCCTGTCCGGATGATCCGCCGACCGAAGTTCCTCCAGACCCGCCTACAGATGTGCCGCCGCTACCGCTCTGGCCCGAACCGCCAGTACCAGATGAACCACCAGATCCACTGGTGCCAGTTTTCACGCAGACATTGGACAAGCACTTCAGCCCGTCCATGCAAGTGCTATTCGGAAAGCAAGGCCCTTTCTCAGTACCAGGCTCTTTGGCAATCGGTTGAATCGTGTCCGAGGCTCCTCCGCTAGTACAAGAGAACAACATCGCGACCATGAGATACATCCAAGCGTGTAGTCTGTTCATCTCAACCTCCTCTAATTGTGAAGATGCGACCGTCCTTTTGAACAACTGAAAGACTGCGCTATTTTTTGAATTGTGTCAATGCTCGCTTTAATAAAAAGAAACCGCCTCAGCATTGCCGAAGCGGTTTCTTTTTGGAGCGGGTAGCGGGAGTCGAACCCGCCTCTCAACCTTGGAAGGGTCGCATAATAGCCACTATACGATACCCGCGATATGTATTTGTAAGCCCCATTCTAATCAAAAGTATGCGTTTTGACAAGGTTTAAAAAAGCCGGAATTGCCTATTGAGGCAATTGTCCGGCAGAAGATGTTGGCGCAAGCCGTGGGTTTCGGGGCGGTGGCGTCTCAATCGGGATAGATACGACCTGTTGCTCTGGCACGCTGGGAGTTAGTGGGCCTGGGGTCGTAGGTCGATCCTGAGGATGAGAGGCTGAGGATCGGATTGATGGCGTGGCACATGAGGCAAGGAACGCTAGACTGACACAGACTAGAATGATAGTGCGCATGAAGCCCTCCTTTTCGTGCCAGCTTAGCAGGGCTAGTCAGGATTATCAAGGCTCGACAAGATTGTTGGGTTGAGTTATTATGACGCAGTTATCGGGCCATAGCACAGTTGGTAGCGCGCCTGCTTTGGGAGCAGGAGGTCGTGGGTTCGAGCCCCGCTGGCCCGACCATTGAAAAAACCGCTTTTGGCGGTTTTTTCATTTTTATGAATTTGTTGACTATTCCTCGCTCGGCGCCGGGTTGTCTTCGCCGTAAGTGATCATTATTGCGGTCGTGGACTTGCCATCTGTTGTTTCAGAGCTGATGTTAAAACTCACTTTCTTATTGCCTTTCTGATACTCACGATATTCCGTGCCATTAATGGTCATATTCTGCGTCTCTTCCCAAGACTTGAATTCATTCTTGTACCAATCCATGACCTTGGCCACAGCGTCCTCGGTGGTCAAAATTGCCACAGCCCCCTTGTCCGCATCCCTAGAAATGGATACATTGGTCGCTTTAGAACCAGGATAGATTGACGCGTCTTTTGGGAAATCATCTGGAATCTTTACATTCTCGCCATAAGCAACCGTGTCGCCGGTCTTATTGTCTTTGTAGGTGACAGCTGTACCGTCTTCGCTTAAATCGACTTTGCCGCCCGTGGCCTGGCCCAACAAACCCTCTGCTACTTTTTCGCTGGCCTTGTCCTGAAGCGACTGTATGGGATTGCAGCTGAAACCATAAGCCGCAATTGCAGCCAAGCCTAAGACAAAAAAGGAACGCGTAATGATTTTCGTCATAAATAAAATAATGATTAATGCCTTGATTATAAATCAATACCTCTCCAGATGCAATTGTTGCGGAGCAATCCCCTTTTTCTGCAGCATCTTGCCCACATCTTCCATAAAAGATGCCGGGCCGCACAGCATGAACTCGGTTTTCTCAAAATCCTGGACACTGTTCTCTAGTAACTTCTCATCCAAGCGGCCGAACACGCCTTGCCAAGCATCTGGTTTTTCCTGAGTCAGGATGGGTATGTATGCAAAATTTTTGTGCCTAGACATCAAGTCCATGAATTCTTTTTGATAAGCCAGTTTCTCAGCAGAACGAGCTGATTGCATGAGTACGATCTTTTGCTGAGAACCGGACATAAGTATCTGGCGGATCATGGCGCGAAACGGGGTGATGCCAATGCCAGCGGCTAAAAAAACGATTTTGCTCGCAGTCTCACTAGGAGTGAAGTTTCCGTACGGCCCTTGAATGCCGAAAACATCTCCGGGTTTGGAGTTGAAGAGCGCGGTTGAGACTTGGCCGTGGACTCTTATGCCAAGATCAATCGAGGACTGCGATTCGCTTGGCGGTGAGGCAATGGAAAAAGGAGATTTGCGGACAGTGTTTCCGTTCTCATCCAACAGATGGACCATGACGAATTGCCCGGCTTTAAACTCAAAAATCGCGCCCGAATCCTCGGGGCGCATTTTCAAGATGCAGAGGTCGTCTGCTACTTTGGTGTTCTCGATTATATTGAAACGCTGGAAGGCTGACATGTAGGGCTTAGATTATCATAAACTATCTTAAACACCAAGAAACAAACACCAAACACCAAACAAATCTCAAACCCTCAAATTCCAAGCTCCTATCAGATTTTTTTGGAGTTTGTTATTTTGGTGTTTATTTGGATCTTGTTTCTTGGTGTTTGGTGTTTACAGGGCAAAGTATTGCGACAAAACTTCATCTGATTGCAGCTTTTCCACGTTGCGCCGATATTGCGTCCAGAACGGGGGGTGATGGATCATGCGCACCAGCCGAAACCACCTGCGATATATGCGCGGCGGGCTTTGGTGATGCGCCAGCTCGTGGGCAACAACGCGCAAAATGGAGTCCATGCGCCGCGTCTTCATTGTCCTGGGAGTGTAGAGATCTATGGTGATCAGCTTTTGCCCGAGCCGGGTGTAGCCATAGGCAAATGACCTAAGCTTGCCTGTCCCCCGCACACGACGACGCAAAGGCCGCAATTCAAACCCAGGCAATTCCAAAACAACCAGCGCGCGCTGAAACGCATATTCCACCAAAGCTTCATGCCGAGGATCGATTATGTCTGACACGAAGCACAGTGTACGCGACCAGCGGGCGAGGTTCAAGGATTGACATGCAGACCAATCCATGTTAAGTAAAGCGCAACGAACCCTTACAATCAACGGAGGAAAACATGGCCGAAGATCCATACCGCAAACCCCCGGCTTCTCTCGCTAACCTGTATGCTGGAAAACGAGTCTATATCGAGACGATCGGCGATACCGCAAAAACGCTCATCATTACCGGTGAGTTCGTCGAGGTCATCCAAGACGCTGGCAAGAACTGGATCCTCTTGAAAGACGCGCATTACTTCACTCACAGCGGAAGAAGATGGGAAACCGGCGACAGCGAATATGACTCCGCCGTCACGACCGACAAGATCACCTCCGACTATACCTGCATCGACGCCAGCAAGGTCATATGCATCAACCGCAACTTCGACCCGACGCAGCAAAAAAAATAGCTTCGACATCTCCAAGGAGGCAGGCCGTGAAACCATTCAAGCCCTTGAACGAGACCCTGGACGCAGTGGAGCGCGATGAAATCAAGTTGGCTCTGCGCGAAGCTGGCTATGATTGCAAGTCAGCGGCCGAACTTCTCAGTGTGACAGAGAAAGACCTCTCGACCAGAATGGCTCGGCTTGGGGTTACCCCTCTCGGGCCCGACGACGACCTCAGAGAGCATGTCAAAGCAGCCAGGAAACGCATTGAATCAGAGCTGGTTCGCAAAGCCATGCTTCAATCCAAGGCAGACGTCACGGCAGCTGCCAAGCTCCTCAAGATTTCCAGAAAAGGCCTCCGTATGAAAATCAGGGAGTATGAGGTCAGCTTCCCTCTGCATCTCATGCTTCACGGCATCAGTTTCACGAGCAAGCCGAACCAGTTCACTGCTGTTGAGCGCCAAGCCGTCCGCTCAGCAATGGAATGTGCGCACAATGAAGTGAACTTCGCGGCGCGCCTCCTTGCTGTAGAGCTGCCTCATATGCTCCAACTTGTGAATACTTACCCCTCCACCTGAGGCCAGTCAATTGACTGGCTATTTTATTTCTTCAGCCTTGACCTATAACTTTATATATGGTATTAACAAGACGCAAAAACAAGGAGGCGCACCATGAAAACAAGATCCTTTTCTGCGAAGTCATGGGTGAAGCCATGAGTGACTTCAAAATGTCAGTAACCGTCTATGAGCTGAACGACTTCTACTACGCGGTCTACAGCCCAGATGAAAAAACCGAACTGCCCTCAAACGCAATCCTCTCGTATTCTACTACGATCACACAAGAGACAGGGCTCCAAGCTTTTGAAGAATTGCAGGCTGCAGCCAGGGAAGAGGCTCGAAGCAACGGCATCGCGAAAGTCTACGGTTTGGACTGAACTACAAGGAGGACAGAATGCCACTGTTCATGCTCAAGACCTATTACGGAGCAGCAATCGTTTGCGCTAAAGACCAAAAGGAAAGCTTGGCCCAGCTCAAGCAGCACGAAGATCACGTAGCCAACGGGACCTTCCTGTCACTGGGAATTTGCGCCGAAGATCTCAAGCCCATCTCCCCCGAAACACCCGGCGTTCTCCTCTATATCCGGAACGACTGAGGCGTGCGATGTTGTTCTTCATCACCGTGACTAAATGTGGGGAAGCACACTTTTCGACAATCACGACTGATAAGCCCTTCGAACCCCCCACGAACGCGTGCACAGTCTTCAGTATTTCAGAAACAGACGAAAAGCGCTTCTTCCAGATCCTGACGATCAAGGCGCGAACCAAAGCCCGCGAGATGCAGATCCCCTGGGTCAATGGCCTGGACTAAATCAGCCTCAGCTCGAACGCTTTCTCTCAACCAGTCGCAAGGCTGGTATTTTTATAGGCCTAACTCATCCTGATTTGTCGTCCCGTCAGGCTACTTCTAGCCGAGGACGACAAATCTGTCCTTCCCTTACGACAAGGGAAGGACTTTAATTACTCGGCATTTTGGTTGGTAGGCCAGAACCCTCCCTTGGGGCAAGGGAGGGCAGGGTGAGTTAGGCCCTGTACGCCCTCAAGCACTCTTTAATCGCGTCTTCCGTATGTCGCATCTCAATGCCGAATTCCGCGAGGCGCGTGCCGGCCAATAAACAGCTTGATCTTTTTTTCGCGATTGAACCTGAAGCCAAAAGCTCATCCTCATTCACCCATTCATTGTGATGGTCAGGGTCAACGATTTCTTCATACCATTTCATCAAGTCGCGATAAGCTAGTGGCTCTGGATTCACGGCATGGAAGATGCCTGTGGCGCGCTTGTCCATGACCTGATGCAAAACATCCAACAGATCTTCAACAACAGTGATTGAGTTCGCAACATCAACGATTTTAGGATAGTTCGCAAGCTTGGTGATGGTATTTTTTGGAGATGGTCTTGAATCCATGGGCAGCCTGAGGCGAACGACTGCCACGTTCGGCATGTTGCCCAGCACCATATCAGCCGCGGCCTTGGTTTTTGAATAATAAGCTACTGGATTTGGATAGTCATATTCTTTCCAGCCGCCAGGAGTGGGTGAATCGCCGTAAAAAATACAGCCGCTGCCCAGATGAGTGAAATGCATGGCCCTTTCCCCGCAAGCCCGCGCCAGGACAAGAGGCAAAAGCGTGTTGCCGACTGCAGTGGCGAGCTGATTGGTTTCGCACCAGTCAACATTGGGCTGGCCAGTGATGCCCGCGCCATTCAAAACACAGTCCGGATCAATGTCATCCAGGATATTCGCCACAGCCTGGGGGTCGGTCGCATCCACTGTGGTGAGCACTGCCTCGTCAGGATATTTTGAGATGAATTTATTGCTCATCCACCCGTCGCCAAAGACTAATATTTTCATGACGTACAACGTACCACGTACGACGTACAACGTTCAACCCCCTCTTTGTCATTCCGAGGGAAGTCGGAGCGACGAGGAATCTTAGGCAAAAGTGCTGTCGAGAGCCTAAGTCACTCGAAGATCTCTCCAATCGTCCTCGACTAGGCTCGTCCTCCGTCGAGATGACAAAGTAGTTGAGGGTTAAGCGTATGAGGTATAAGCTCTAAGTGTATGCACAGGCCGCAGATTGGGAAACCACGCAAGGCCACGAATGCCCGGGATTTTAGGTTCGCGGGCGTGGACGAGGCTGGGCGCGGGCCCGTGCTTGGGCCCATGGTGATTGCCATCTGCGCGCTCACAGAACGCGACAAGCGCTGGTGCGCGGTCCACAATGTCACGGACAGCAAACTTATCCAGCCGGCGCGGCGCGACAGATTGGCTAAAGCCCTGATGGATCGCTGTTGGTTTGCCACGGCCGTGATCCATCCGCCGGAAATCGACGAAGCAGTACGCAATCGGTCCGTGACTTTGAATGGTTTGGAATATAAATACATGGCCGAGCTGATAAAACAGTTCCACGCCGCGCATCCGGATGCACCAGCCGAGATCATGGTGGATGCGCCTGTGAGGAAGACTCTCCCCTTCCGCAACTTGCTCCAATATCTTTCGGGCTGGCCAGATATCAACACGCTCAAAGCCGAGAACGAGGCTGACCTTTGGCATCGCCATGTTGGCGCGGCCAGCATTATCGCCAAATACGAGCGCGAAAAACTGCTGAAGGAAATCAAAGAAAAAATAAATTGCGACATTGGCTGCGGATATTCGCACGACCCGCTGGCCCGCGCCTATGTTGAGAAGGCCGTGCAAGGCGACCCGATCGTGCGCTGGTCCTGGATAACCGCTTCAAACCGGATCACAGACCCAGAGGAAGAGATGCTGACGCTACTATAGCGTCCATCACGTCCATCACGTCCATAGCGTACCTGACGTCCCTAGCGTCCTTGGGAGCTTGCCGAAATGCGTTCAAACAGGTAGATTATCCGCGTAATTCAGGGCGCTTAGCTCAGTTGGTAGAGCAGATGTCTTATACACATCGGGTCGTAGGTTCGAGTCCTACAGCGCCCACCATAAAAACCGGGTAATACCGGTTTTTTGTTATACTTAAACTAATGGATTTGAAACGAGAGAAGCTGATTGACATTAAACTTAGTCTAGTCTATTCTGACGGCGTCTCAAACCGGAGGCAGCTAATGTCGACAATCGAGAGAATCATAAGAATCATCCTTCGTGCAGCTTCTATCCTGCTCGGCATCATATCTTTCCTATTTCTGGCCATCGGAATAATCGTACAAAATTGGGCAGTAGCGCTGGTCGCCCTTCCATTTTCAACAGCCCTCTTCTGCATACCCGCACTCGTAAAAGAAATCAAACTCTTGGTCCAGGGTAAAGAAATTCCTCCTGACCCTCCACCCGACCCCCTCGAGCCGCCGCCGAGCTGGCTTTGATCCAACCCCGGGCGCAAAATCTCTCGTATAGACCTTTGTGCGGTCTATTTTTTTAATAAAAATAGAGCCGCGGGGGCGCAAAGGATTTGAATGTAACTTATTAAGCCGCCCGGCTTAGAGGTGCGGCCGCTTCTTGACCCGGTAAAGAATCAACTAGGTTCTTAAACTTTGCACCGTCATTACATTCCGCGATTTTGCGGAATGTTCCTTTGCTAAATGTCCGTTCGATCAACCGACCCAACGGTAACAGGTTACCGGTGAGTGAGGCTCGTGCAAATACAACAAACACGGCTTCACGGTCCGGGAAAACATCAGCGTTATGGCTATAGAGTTTATCCACGAGTTGCCGCAGGGCTTGGCGTTCTTTGGCATATGCAAAACAATTTGTTTCCAGCCTAAGTCCATTTCTACTTCTCTCCACGATTTCAACATCATAAGTATCTTCATTGAACAAGGGCGAACCATCATCCCTGGCCGCGTCAGGATGCGCGGCGATAAACTCTCTTGTGACTTGGATGATATGCTGCAGTTTTGGTTCATCCGCATTCAGAAAGATTCGTTTTGCCAATTCTTCGGTCACAGCTTCATTCAGAGAAGAAAAATAATGAGCCAGCTCGTTGCGAGTTGTAACCGTCAATCCTCCGCGGTAAGGGACGACTGTCCGATCCGGTTCCTTAATCATGAGTGCTCCGTAAGATTTCAAATGCATGAGCTCATGAAGCAAGATATTAACGAATTCTGCGGGCCTTGGAGTTTCACGCACGGCCATGCCCTGAAACATGGAATCGAACGAGCCCTTTGCTCCAGCTCCCCGGCC
>JBAYJJ010000041.1:0-10361 GCA_041665165.1 Patescibacteria group bacterium
CATCTCGGCCAATTGCCTGATCAAAGACATGGATGAACCTGCTAGGGATTCTGTGGCCGATGAAATTTTCCGTGCACTACAATATGCCTGGGAAGCAATGGACGCAAACCCCTTCTGGAAACGGCGAGGAACAAGAGAAGAAAAAGCGTATGCGCTGAACTCTGCCCTGAGAGTCTACTACCATGATGCCGGCGGCCTCATGATCCTGGTCCCGGGTAATGCCTGCGGCGTGGGTCCAAACGTCCATAACAACGACCCAGACGACCAGGGAATCGAGCTTGTGCCAAGCAACACAGACACGCCCATGCAACAGCTCACTATCCTGGCCGGCCTGGCCAAACTGGAATCCATCTTGAGAAAAAAGTCTCAGACTCCGTAACTACGGAGTTTTTTTATGCTCCGATTGCCAAACAAACCAAATTGACATTTTTCGCACCAGCGTTCAACAAGACGCGAGCTGCCTCGGCAGCTGTTGCGCCCGTGGTAGCAACGTCGTCTATTAATATAATGTTTTCTGACACTGGGCCTTTGCACTCAAAACTGTTTTTGATATTTTCCTGGCGCTTGGCCAAGTCGTGCTCTAAGGATGACTGGGGTGCACGATGCCCCGTACGGATAAGTAGGTCCGGACGAGATTCGAGCTGCGAGCTACGAGCTACGATAGAGTGAGCGATCAGTGCTGCCTGGTTAAATCCCCTTTCACGCAAACGTTTGTCTGCTAAAGGCATGGGAACAATCGTGCCAGACAAAAACAAACCCTCAAGATCTTTGGCGCGCGGATGAGATTCGATGAACTTTTCCAGTTCTATCAATACGGCTTTAGTGCCGTTGAACTTCAACGCAGTAATGATGGGACGAAGCTTGGGATCATGATAATAACCAAAAGCAAAAACTGAGGCGAACGGTAATTCGCCAGTACAATGTTCACCGTGCATCGTGCACCGTCCGACGGACAGGCAACGAGGACAAATATTTCCTTCTAAAAGTTGGACGCTACTCCTGCATTGTTCGCACCACCACTCGCCTGGTTTTTTGCAGCAAAGACAAAAAGGAGGGAACAAAAAGTCCGTGATTGAGTCTTTGACCTGTCTTAAAAACATATCCCTGTGTCATCTCGACGGAGGACGAGCATGGTCGAGGACGATTGGAGAGATCTTCGAGTGACCTTGGTTCTCGACAGCCTCTTTTGCATAAGATTCCTCGTCGCTCCGACTTCCCTCGGAATGACAGGGTTGTTTTATTGGTTAATAACCTGTTCAGATATTGAATCAACCAGCAGAGTCCCATTCTGTTTTGCGAGCATCACCATGTACTGCATGTAGGACACAAGGGTCGGTTTGGAACGGTCTCCAGAGTCCACAGCCTTTTGCGCGCTGACCTTAACCACGAACTTATCCTCCCCGTTCTTGCCCTGGACAACATCGGACGAAACAATCCTGGTGGTTATGCCATAGAGCGGACCAGTGACAGGGTGCGCCTGTTGCATGCTTTTTTGTTCAGCCAGCATTTGAGTCTTGAAATTATCAGTACCGTCAATCATCACGTCGCTATAGCCCAAAAATCCGTCAGCGCTTGTACCTGATCCAAAACGGCTGACCACGGTTGAGGCCTTATTCACTGCTTCTTGCGCATCCGAAGACTTGGCATTGCTCGGCGAAGTCGAAGTGCCGGTAAGCGTTACGGGTGCAGCATATATTTTTGGCGCTGGCTTTTGATAGACATTGGTCTGATTCGCTGGCTGCTGCACAGGCGCTTTGGAAAAGAACATGCTGGCTATGATCCAAATGCCAAAACCCAGCAGGGCAAGCCCTAGGACAATCAGGAGAACAGCTGAAACGCGTCTGTTGAATAGTTGCATATCTTAATTACAAATTTATTTTGTCATCTTGAGCGAAGTGAGTTCGACGAACGAAGTCGAAAGATCTGGCTTGATCTGTAATATAGAACGGTCCAGATCCTTCGACTCCGTCCAACTCCGCTCAGGATGACATTGTTACGTAGGTGAATTGGCTTGTTCAGACAACTCCTTCTTTTCCTGCTCAATTCGCAAGAGCTGTTTCGGATCAGTGGTCACGATCTGGTCCTCGGCATATGAAGCCACGATCTGGATGGCGGCATGCTTGTTGCCGGCAAAGAATATGCCCTCTCCCCTGCCAGATTCAAGCAACAGATATTTTTCTGACTGGGTGAGCAAAAAGACCCTGGCCACCAAGTCGATGGCAGCCGGACTTTGCTTGAGCAGCAACTGGATGGAAGAGTTGGTCACAATGGCCTGGCCATACGGCGAAGTCAAAAAGTCATTCACATCCTGCGTAATGGTCGTGACTCCCAAATAGTATTTGCGGCAGCGTTTGACCAAGGCGTGCACGAACTTGGCTGAATCTTCGTATTGCATGAGCCACCAGGCTTCGTCAATCACGAGCACGCGCTTTTTGCGCTCAGAACGCACCGTGTTCCAGATGTAATTGACGATGGTGTAGATGCCCATGGGGCGCAGCTCGTCTTCCAGATCGCGGACCGAAAAGACAACCAGCTGATTACTCATGCGTACCGTAGTCGGCGAATTGAGCAAGCCGGCGAAAGTGCCTTCAGTGAATTTCTTGAGGCGGATGACCAAATCTTCTGTGCCCTCCATGCCTTCCAAAATATCTTGGAAGTCGCGCAAAATCGGCGGCTCTATGGCTGAGAGGTCTGCGCCTGGCACAATGTCTTTTTTGGCGAACGTCTCAAGCAGAGCGCGATCCAAAATAGAATCCTCGGCCACGGTAAGCTTGCCCAGCATCAGGCGCAGCAAGCCTTTGAGCGTGATGACTGCGCTGCGGATGATGTCTTCGACCGAAACCTCGCCTTCCATGGGCCGCGGCAAATCAAATGGGTTGATCTTTGCTTGTGAAGACAATGAGATGTTTATGTATGTTCCGCCGACTGCGTCTGACAAGTGTTTGTATTCTTTTTCAGGGTCAATGACAATCACATCCACGCCAAGCATCATGGAACGAAGCACTTCCAGCTTGACTGCATATGATTTGCCTGCGCCAGACGTGGCGAATATGACGGCATTTGCGTTTTGGAGCGAAAAACGATCGAACAGAATCAAGGAATTGTTATGACGGTTGATGCCGTACAGAATGCCTTCGTCAGACGTAAGCTCAGCCGATGTGAATGGGAAAGACGAAGCAATCGGCGAGGTGCTCATGTTGAAGCTGATCATGAGCTCGTCATTGCCCAAAGGCATGGTGGAATTAAAGCCTTGCTCAGCCTGAAAATATGCCCGCCTGGTATAGATCAGCATGGAGCCGAAAGTTGATTCAACGCTGGACGAGAGCCTTTCCAACTCCTCTTTTGAGGAAGAATAAAAAGTGCAGTAAAAAGCAAACTGGAAAAAGTGCTCAATGCCCTGGGTCAGGTCGTCGCGCAGCTGCTCAATGTCGCGCAAAGCAGTTTCTTCCGAAGGGTCGCGCGGTTTGCCTTCTGAAGAAGCCATATTAATGTTAGCCTCAAGCACGCCGACTTTCTTTTTCAGCTGTTTTAAGATGACATCTGATTTGACCGGATAGAAAAACATGGCAATGTCCATCATGGCGTTCAAGTTGATGATAGGCGAAGCCCAGCCCACGGAAACATAGCGCGGATATGTGACGATAAAAATGGTGCGCGCATAAACCGAACCAAGCGAGACAAAGCTGGATTCGATCTTCATGGCCGAAGGCGCAATCAGATCCTTGATGCTGGCCACGCCTTTGCGGTAGATGCGCTCTTCCTCAAGCCCGGCCTGTTCGCCAGCCTGCTTCTTCTTGAGCTCTTCTGACGACGGTCCTAGGTCCAGGCTCACGCCACCTGCTGCCAAGCGGCTCGCGTCAAGCTTTTTTTCCTCAGATGTTTGGAATGCCATAATACAATTAAAAATTCAAAATTAATAATTCAAAATTTCGGTGGCCGTTGGCTTCATTATATAATCCGCGGTAGCGGCTCATCCATTTTGCATTTTGCATTTTGCATTTTGAATTATTCATATTTTTAGCCTTCTAATTGCAGCTTACCCACATCGGTCATGCGCTGAGTCTCAAAAAGTTCCGGGTTATAGACCGTGTAATACAGCTCAATCAAGCTTTGCGTATCCAGCATCACGGCCGAGAGCGACATGCCCTGCAAACCGGCAATGATATTGTTGACCCTGAGCATGAGCGTGGATTTGTTTTTCTCAAAACGCTCTTCGGTCAAGTGGATGGTCATCATGGGCGTAAAAATGGCCGTGAACCTGTCCACAAAACCTTTTTGGGTTTCAGAAGCCGGATCAAACGGCACGACTACGTAAAAACGTTTCTGCATGATTTCGGCCAAATCAACCAGCTGGCGCACATATGAGCGGTAATCTACTATCTGATTGCGCAGCAGTTCGTTCTTTTGCGCCAACTCAGCCTCTTTGAGCTTCTCCATATAATCGTCTATGTTCATGCGCCGCGACTGGATGAGAATTTGGATGGGAAAATCCAATGCATTCAAAAACTGCATGTAGGCTTGGACAATGGCCGTCTGTTCGTCCTCGGATTTGAGCGCGAAGTTCACGCTTGAGACAAGTAGCACAGCGCGGATGGTCCCATCTTTCAGCACCACCACATCTTCCTTGACCTCGGCTATGTCCAAGTAGGATTGCGCAGGCACTCCTGGTTTTGCTCCTGCTAGTTTTTTGCTTTGCATATTTTTAGAATAGTTGTTCTTCGTTTTCGGGCTTATACACCCCGCCTGTATTCACGGTCAGGGCCAAGTCACGCAGCCTGGACGACGAAGGCCTTGGCTTGGTTTTGACGACTTCGACTTTGGCCAGCCCTAAAACTTTTTGCGTGCCCCTAAGCTCTTGCAAGCTCAGATTCTTGTTCCAAACTCTGAGCTTAGGCCTAATCTGGGTTTGCAAAAAATTAAGGAAAAAAAAGTGGAACGGCTGGCCATTGATCTTCAAAAATCCAAATGCTCCGGCCAAAGCCGCAGTCAACAAGGCCGCCATGATGAAGTAAGCGGTCGCCAGCAATTTGTATTCAACAAACAAGACGCCTGCTCCGCCCAAACAAATCAAAAATTGGCGAACAGTAATCGGCCCGATGATGCGGTCTTCCTTGTCTATGAATTGTGGAACAATGAATTGGCCGGGCATATCATCAATTAGCAATTAACAATTTACAATTAGCAATTTCAAACATACCGTTAAAAATGCAGTTTGGTATTGAGGTCTATCAGGGCCTTGACCTCGTCCTGAGTGAGTACATCCTTGCCCTCGTTCCTTTGCTGTTCTGCCATGTCTACGATAGACTTACCTGTCTTGAAGCTGTCAGTCACCAAAGCCATGTACATTTTCATGACAGGCGATTCCTGCCACGAACGAATGCCAGAGACCCTCTTGTCAAACGATTCGGTCTGCAGTGTATCCAGCCTCTGCAAGATCTTTTGCGCGGCGTCGCTGGGCGTACGGCCCATGCGCCTGAACTGGGCCAAGCTCAAATTAGCCAGCTCCCCTACCAGATTCTGCAGTTTGGGCGCTCCGCTTTGGATGCCATCGACTTTAGATGAAGGCGAACCCTGCTGCTGCATGAGCTGAGCCGTAGAAACCGAAACTTTGACTGTTGGAGTTTTTGCGGCGGGCATGGGCTTTGGCCCTGGTCCGGTTTTGGGCGCAAGTGGCGCCAAGGGGTTGATCGCTGGCTGAGGTGCTGGAATTGAAACCATGTCGCCAAACTTCTTTTTTTCTAAGCCTTGATTTTTGAGATCCGCTGGCTGTGTGACGTTTGCCAAGCCGGCTTTAAAAGCCTGGGCCATCTTGGTCTTCTCTGTCTCAACTGTTTGCCTAGCCTTAATCCTCTCTTCATACCAGCGCGCGTGGGCCTCAGCCTCTTGTTTGCGGCGCTCTTCAATCTTATGTTTCTGCTCCACGAGCTGAGTGTCAAGATTCTGCTTTTCCTCTGCCTCAATTTTTCCATGGTAATCCGTGTAGGCTTTTTCAACAAACGAGGCCATCTGCTCTGCTTGCGCCCGATCCAGGCCCAGACCGCCGACCTTGGTTTCGCGCTGGAGCAAAGATAATAGTTCGGCTGAATTGCGCACGTCTCGCAAGCGCGAAGAAATAACATTGCTCAGCCTGCGCTGAAGATATTCGTCAGTCGGCTTATCTGGAATTGAGTTCCAAGCAGATTCAACTGCTTTGTCCAATTCAGTCAGATTCTTCGGAGGCTCAGGCATGCTCGCTTTAAGCGTGGTTATCTGCGCATCTTCTGTCTGATTTTTCAATGATTCTTTGATGCCTTCCATGCGGCTGGTCTTAATTGTGTCTGCGGCCAGATATGTCGCAAAATCCTCTTCACTCATAAGCTCAACCTCTTTGGCTAAAGTATTGATGATATCCACGGCCTTATCCGTGGTTTCTTTATCAAAGCCCAGCCCGCCAAAATCCGGCAGCCTGGTCATGGTTTCTTTGACTTGGGGCAAAGATAAATCTTTTTTCACGAACAGATGGATGATGAGCTCACGCAATTTTTCGCGCGCTTTCTGCCCGGTCGAATACAAACCTAAGCGATTGATGACCTCAGAGGCTGCGCCTGAATAGGAAATGGGACGGAAGACTATGCGCGACTGAGGCCAAGAGCTTGTGTCAATGTTGAGCGACTGAAGATATGAAACAAGTTCAGCTCCAAAAAGATCACGCAAAGGCCAAAAAACATTCTGCAGAATCGCCAGAATGACTTTGTCACGGTCTGCCTCAAGCACGCCTGCGCTTTGTAGATTAATTTTAAGCACGCTCAGGCCCTCGTTTAAAGACTTGAAGCCCAGGGTTGCGTTCAACACCGGGTCTTCAATAGTTTCAAAAAACTTATCAGCCGGCAAATGATAGTCCTGGATAATTTTGTCATAAGCCGGATCGACCTGATCCATAAAAAAATCCTGAATGCCTTTAGGCAAGTCTATGAAGCGCTGGTACACCTTGCGTTCAGCCATAGTTATGAGTGGCCCTGGAAGGTAAAGCGGTTTACCTGTATGCCCGGCTTGGAAGTATCTTTCTTAATTGCATCTACGGCCTGCAAAATTGCGTCATTATCCGCATTACCACTGCCCGCTTGATATCCAGTAGCTTCAATTTTTTCCGCCTCCACTACCATGCGACGCAAACCGCCTTGGATCTTGTTGGCCAATTCAGGATTGCCACGCGAGGCTTGAACGATTTTTTGCAGCTGGTCCATGCTCTGAAGGTTGATGTTCTGGGCATGCATGGCCAAATCCGGAGCTGAGGTAGCGTGCGCGATAGAGTTAGCAAAAGCTCCAGACTTGGTGCCGCTGAAAGCCGATTGAATGGCCTGTTGTTTTTCCACGCCAGTCACAGTGTTGCCCAAAAGTTTGACATCAATATTCTGCTCCATGAGCTGTTCCACTGCCTGAGGCTTAGTGATTTGTCCGCCTTGCATCTGAACCAGCGTCGTAGTCAGAAGGCCAGCCGACTGGTCATTCAAGCGCCTGCCAGCATCGCCAACATTTTGGACACCGGCCGCAGTCGCTGCGTTCTGTAAGTTTCCTTTGATTGTAGCGTCCTGGATATTCTCAGTCACTTCCTTGGCATCATAAGTCTCACCTGAGTAAGCCTGTTTCGATGTGCCGCCAGCATGCGTTACATAATAATCCTTGCCGTCCTTGCCAACGTTCACGTTGTAATTGCTGGCCGCCAGATCCTGGGCCGATGCAGTACCTGAGAGCAAAGTGCCCACGCGAGCCCTGCCATCTGCACTGTTCTTGAAATTTTCAAAATGCGCATCCATAAGCTGGCCTTGGCGACCCTTCCTGAAATCCTGATAATCCTTCCTGAATTCCAAACCCTTTACCTTGTTGCCGGTTTGATCCACCCAGCCTTTGGCCTTTGCATAATTAAAGGCAAAATTTCCGTCCATAAAAGCATTGTCCTGAATCTTATTGTCCATGGCCGGGTCAGATGCCATTTTAGATGCCATCTCGGCTTTCTTCTCATCTATAAATAATGACGGATCTTTTTCGCGCGCTTCATCAATCGTCTTAAGCAAATCAGGCAAGTTATGTTTCTTGCCCTCATCATAGCTCCGGTCTAATTGCTGGCCGATTTCTTCATTTGCCATAGCACGTGCCCTGGCTTTGCGTGCCAATTTATTATCATCACCTGCGTAAGTTTTATCTTTTTCCAGTTCCTTTTCTTTGGAATCCATGAGCTTATCGCGATAAGGCTTGCTGGCCGCTAGCTTGGCAATCGCGATTTGAGCGCCGGCTTTTTCAGCTTTTGTAGTTGTGATGGCAGAGCCGCCAGCGATTGCTCGGTATTGCTGCATCTGCAGCTCTGGCGTCAAACTCCCATAAGCCTTTTCAAATTCCGTGGCTTTGGTTGCGCCCTCACGGCGATGGGCCGTAGCAGCCGCAGCTAACGAAGTACGCATGCCCTGAGTTTTTGGAATAAACTTAGACCCCAAAGCAGCTTCTGCAAGTTTAGATTTGAGCCCGACTCTTGCCTCTAATCCAGCAGCGCCCTTGCCTGCATATTGAATGCCTTTTTTCCCGGCCTTGGCCGCTGTTCTGGCTGTAAACGCGGTTAAGGCAGCACCGGCACCGAACATTCCGCCTTGGGCCGCAACTGTTCCGGCCAAACCGCCGAGCTTGGGAGCAAGCGTGCCAGCTGTTTTGACCGCCACTTGTACACCCAAAAGCATAAAGGCTACCATGACGATGAAGCCGGCAAAATTTTCAGGCGAACCGATTTTCGTATTAACGATGTTTAACCCGCCGGCAGCTTCCTGGGCCGCAGTGAGTGCGGCTGTTTTGTTTTCTTTATAGATGCCGGCGTCTGTACCGATAATCTCGTTTTGATTTGCAGCTAGAGCTAGAGAAAGCCACAGAAAGAAAGCCATGACTGGGCCGCCGATCAGAGCTGAACTCAAGCGGCTCCACCAATCGTCAGTAAATGCGCTAAAAGCTTTTTTAAGCTGGCTGGGCAAAGCCCAGGCAAAAAACATGATTGGTGATGTAATCAGCAAAATCCAAAGTATGATGATGCGCGCAATAAAGAAAATGACCATGATCACCAGCAGGGTGATGCAAATGGAAAGGATCCACGCGCCAAACAGAGCAGCTACAAAAATACTCACCACGCTCCACATGCCCAGGTCGGCCATTTGAGATCTATCCACTTCAATCACTCCTCCGCCCTTGTCCAAAATGGCATTGCTGTTCGTATCCTGGAACTTCATGATGTCGCCGATATGCAAAGCCTGGATAAAGTTTCCGCCGGCAGCTTGCTTAAAGCCGTTGACGAAAGTAAGCAGGATCACCTGGGAAAAATCAATCATCAAGCCGATGAGCGTTTTGGAGAAATTGATCAGGACTGCCATCAAAAGCAACTTGGGCAAAATCTGGCGGTAGTGGAAATCTTTAGGATAACCGATGATGGTGGCAAAGGCCGAGACCAGGACCACGATGATGAAAAACATGTTGACTGTGTCGCGCATAATGGGCCAGCCCACGCGCACAGGAAAAGCATTCACGAATGTGTTGTACTGAACGATTTTGATTAGAATATCAACCAGAGCCATGACCAGATAGCCTAACAGTTTGATGATAAAGATCAGGATCTGGGTAAGCAGCGCTAAAATCCATGTGCCGATTTTCCCCATTGTTGTGCCATCATCTGCAAAAGCAGGCATGGCTACAACTATCAAAATCACTAAACAGATAAGCAAAGCTTTCACTGCCAGTTGGCGCCTGCGTTTGCGGACCAAATCAGCCGGACTCAAGGCCTCAAAGCCTTGATTTAGACCAAAAAATACCTGCCAAAAAAAGCCGGGCAGTGCCTTCAGTCCCTGTCCTCTCCCAAAGAGCTTCCTCCACATAGACATTCTTATGGAAGTATAGCATAAAAATCCGCTCTACGGCGCAGAATAATCCACAACCTCGCAAAACACCAAACACCAAGAAACAAGATCCAAACAAACTCCAAAACATCCATCCAATTGGAATTTGAAAATTGGTATTTGTTTGGTGTTTGGTGTTTGTATCTTGGTGTTTACGAGTAGGGTGGACATAGCTTAAAATCCTTGATACTCTGAGGGGCATGGCTTATTCGGATTATTCAGTCGATTTATTGCAACCAAGCCCAGACAAGGCTGCAAGAAAAAAACTCGTCGCAATAGCGGTTTTTTTTGCTTTAATTGTGGGTCTTTTGGCTACAATCGGTGCCGCTTCCTCTTACCGGGCAGTCCAGCATGGCACCAATGTTTTCACTGAAGTCGGCCAATTACCAGGTATTGCTGACCTGAGGCGCTTTGCCCTGGGGCCTGACAACGTGGGTCGTGGGACGCAGGACGTGGGAC
>JBAYJJ010000042.1:0-10186 GCA_041665165.1 Patescibacteria group bacterium
CTACGCCCTCAATCACCCAGGTCCTGTTCGCGTCCAAATTGATGATCGCGCCCATGGATTGCAATAATCTGGCCGTATCCATGATCTCCGGTTCAATAGCTGCATTCGCGATTGTGGTTGTGCCTTGGGCTTTAACGGCCGCGAACATCAAATTCTCTGTTGCGCCGACCGAAGGGAACGGGAGTTCAATCATGGTCGCCTTCAATTTTTTGGCGCGCGCAACATAATAGCCGTCTTCATTCACGATTTCAGCACCCATCTTTTCCAAACCAGCTAAATGGATATCAACCGGGCGTGCGCCGATCTTACAGCCGCCGAGTGCTGGAATACGCGCTTCGCCAAAGCGATGGAGCAATGGGCCCATCAGCAGGATGGGGATGCGATTCTTGCGGCTCAAAGCTGAGGCGACTTCGCTGGTACACAAACTGCCGGCATTCACGATGCAGGTATCGCCTTTGCGTTCAATTTTCACGCCCAGGCTGACGAGCATATCTATGGTGGCTGATACGTCGCCGATATCCGGCACATTGTGGAGGATGACTGGTTCGTTAGTAAGCAAAGCAGCCACCAATTGCTTGGTAGCAGCATTCTTAGCTCCGCTGACCGTGACTTCGCCGGATAACGGGCGGCCGCCTCGGATCAAATACGCTTTAGCTTGGACAGCTTCCTGTTTGGACATAATCACTCCTTAACGCACTGTAGCCGCTGTTGATGACGCAAAAGCCGGCATGTATCTGGGCGAGGTAATGAATTCAACCCAAGTCGTGCCCCTGGCAAAAGCCACATCACTCCCTGTTGCTGTCTGCACTTTGATGAATTGCGTGGCATCCCTGCTCCAAAGGCCAATGATATCTGTGCCGTTCCTGAATAACATTGCTTTGCCCTGGCCCGTAGTCCTTACCCCTAAGCGGCCCACCTCATCCAAAACGCGCTCCTCTGTATAGATAAGCAGAACATTTTTGGCATACACCAAACTTCCGTCCGCTTCCTTGTCTGCTTTGCCAGCCAAATACCTTTGGTACATGTCTTTGGCTGAATCATACTTCCAAGTGACGCTGTAATTTCCGCCGTATGGAATCTTGATATCCATGGCCTGGCCAGTAGAAGTAGCCTGATCATCATAAACCCAAGGTTTAAAATCACTTACTTGCCATTTTTTCGTTTGGACGGCGCGGCCGAGTTGATCTGTGCTGGTGTAAACATTGTGTGGGGCAGCTTTGCTTGTCGCTCTCCAGAAATACTGACTATTGGACATTTCGTCCAAATTCCTGAAACCCATCAAGCCTGAAATTTTATTCAAAGCCTCCGGACTGCCGCCCACATGCGCATAAGTCGCTTCCATGGCTTTGGCCAAGTCAACGAAATATGGCCTGGCACTGCGCACCGGGCCGATCTTATCCACTGTGCTTGAAGCATCAAATATCGCCATGAGCCTGGTGATTCCGCCCTCAACCGGTATTTCAAAAACCAAATTGGCTTTTGAGATGCCGGACAATGGCCTGGCCTCAATATAATTTTCGATCATGACCGAATACGGCATTAAATCTGCCTGTTCGGGCTTGACCTTTACCCCGTCCAAGCGCCGGGCTACAAGCGTATCAACCGGCTGGGTTGAGGTGGCAATAGCAGTGTTGGAATCATCTGCCCGGCCAGCGCCAGAGACCGCAAACTTGAACAGACCATAACTCGCGGCCAACACCAGCAAGACGAGCACAATCAAAAACGGCCAGCGCTGCTTGATGAACTTATCAAGCTTGTTGGCGTTGGCCGGTTTTTTCTTCATGTCCTCCATGATCATCTTATTTCTTAGGCTCCTCAGCAGCCTTGGCAGCTTCCTCACCCTCAACAGCTTCAGCTTCTTTCTTTTCTTCGGCTTCAGTCTTGACTGCAGTGACATCGCCCAGAGCAGCTTCTTCCATCTTCTTGATCTGGTCTTCGGTGAGCGGAGCTTCAACCGTGGCAATGACTTCGTTTGCGCCCTTGGTGGCGACTACGCCTTCAGGCAGTTTGATCGAGCCGACAGTGATTTGATCGTCAAAAGTATTCAGCGGCGACAAGTCTACCACGATCTCCTTAGGCAAATTGGCCGGCAGACATTCGACTTCAAGTTCATCGATTGATTTGACCAGCGTACCGCCCAAGCCTTTGACTGCGACTGATTCGCCGACGAAAACCAAGGACACGGAAACAGTGATCTTTTCGTCCATCCTGATCTGGCGGAAATCAACGTGGATCACATCCATGTTCACTGGATTGACTTGGATATCATGCACCAGGGCTTTGACAGCGCCCGCACCTTCGATGGTCATGTCAAACAAACTTGAGTGCTTGACCTGTTTGAACAGTTTTAAAAATTCAGGTTTAGGGACCTCAATGGATTGGGTCGGCAAGCCGTGGCCGTAAATTACGCCTCTCAGCCAGCCAGCCGGCAATTTTTCAGATGTGTTTCTGCTCTTCGCAGTCAGGGTCAGTGTCATAGTGAATTTTCCGCCATGCTCGGCAGTTTTCCTAAAGAATTTAAGTGTCCAAATATTAGGCTAATTTGCCTGAAATGTCAAGCAATTGCCTGCAGATGTCCTGGCTCTGCTCCAGAATCAGCCTATGGGAGGCTATGCACTCCTCGGCTGAGATGGTCAAGAGATCAGCTTGCCTGAGCGCATCTTCGCCTGAAATGTCCGTAATCAAGCCAACAGAACTGATGCCGCCGGGCGCATCAATCACATAAGCCAGCAAGCCATGGCTGCACGAGGCGCACATGGAGTGATAAAGGCGGACAGGCTTGCGTTCGGCAATGAGTTTGACGCTCTCTCGTTCATACAAAGCCTGGCACATTGGGCAGTGCGTCATCAAAGGGTTCATTGGTTTCTCGGCCATGCACTAAACATATCTAAAAAGAGAGGCGAGGTCAACTCACAATATCTGATTTTTTTGTGTAAAAAAAGAGCGCACCTTGTCAGATACGCTTGTAGTCTAGGAGACCTTTATTCCCATACTCATCAGGTTGCGTCTCTATTTCCCAGTCATCACGTCATCCTTGCGGGACCAAAGGGCAACATATATCCATCTGGTCCGAGTTCCACGAAATGTCCATTAATGCGCTTTCCTGCACCGGGAAACCAGCTTCTCCGGTACATCTCTTTTTCCAACGCGGTCCATTTCGATGGGTGTGGAATAGGATAGGTACGAAGTCCGGGCGAGTATGTTGGGAGTTGGCTGATTCTGATTCTCTCTGCTTCCCATACCATGTATTGCTCGTCCCCGGAAAGCAGCTTGACCGGCCTGCGAAACACAGCGCTTCCTCGATCCGACTCTTTCCACCTCTCCCACGGCCCCACAATCGCGAGCCCGTCGCTTCGGCAATCGATGTGCCCCATATCCTTACTGGGCCTCCACCCGTGGAGGTCGCAGTGACAAGCATAGATGTACCCACGGAGCGGTTCCTTCCATTCTGCCCAGGCATGGCATGGCGCGGTGCCATCTGTCTGAAGCCGCTTCTTTTCGTCATCTCTGACGATGAACTGATGGTCGTTCTTTCCGCCCAGAAGCGGATAATAACAGCCGTAGAGCGTTGTCCCCGTTGTGCCATATCCGCCTTTCGGTCCATGATACTGGCACGTGTCGCAAGCTCTTCTCGTCAGATCTGCCTTCCGTTTTTCTGCGGCTTCTATCGTCTGGCCCATCACTATTTCGATCTGGGAGCGCAGACTAGCGATTACGCACAGAGCTGCTTTGAGTTGCCGCTCTATTGACGGACGTGCGGTTTTCTTACAGCCACGACCCCTCAACCTGTTTTTCACCATCACAACCTCCTGCTTGCCTACTGGCCCTTGTTATCGATTTGTCTCAAATCACAAAATCTCATATTTTTACCAAGACGTCAAAGCAATATCACGTTAAAAATCTCTGCCAGGCAGTCTCTCTACTGGATTTCGGCTATGCAAAGCCACGCTTTCAACGATGCCCAAGGCCACCAAACCGGAGACGAGCGAGGTGGCTGCGGCAGAAGTAAAAGGCATGGGAATGCCGGTCACTGGCATCATGCCCATGTTCATGCCAGCGTTGATGAGTATGTGCAAGCCGAACATGCCTGCGATCATGACGCAGTAGGTGCCGGCAAACATGTCGCGGGACTTATAGCCGATCCAAATCGTGCGCACGATGAGCACGCCGAACAAAGACAGGACGAGCGTAACGCCCACAAACCCAAGTTCTTCGCCGATCACGGCAAACATGAAGTCAGTGGAGGCTTCAGGCAAAAAGCGCAGACGCGATTGGCTGCCTTGGCCCACGCCTTTGCCCAAAATGCCGCCCGAGCCAATGGCAGTCTGGGCTTGAATCACATTATAACCGGCGCCCAAAGGATCTATCTGCGGATCCATAAACGCCATCAACCGATCTTTCTGATATGGCTGCAATCCATAAGTCCAGACCAAAAATGCAGTTGCCAGCCCAGCGACAAGCAATAATATCCAGGTACGCGACCGCAAGCCTGCGAAAGCTACGGCAATAAACCACATGGCCACGATGATCATGGCTGAACCGAAATCCGGCTGCAGCAAAGTCGGGATCACATACCCAAGCATGGCCAGAAAACTTCCGAAAAAAGAAATCCAATTCAGTTTGAGGTGGACGTGTTTTGAAAAATACGAAGCCAAAGATATGGCAAAAGCGACTTTGGCCAGTTCGACCGGCTGGATGCTGATGCTGCCGAACTTGAACCAGCCTTGTGTGCCGCGCACAGTAGAGCCGAAAATCAACACAGCGACCAAAAGCAAAAAACCAAGTATATATACGACCGTGCCCAAGCTCCTTAATTGTTTATAATCCATGAGCGTCAGGCCGATCAAAGCCGCGCCGCCGATAACCAAAGCGACTAATTGTTTTTGAAACTGAAAAAATGTAGGCTCATTAGAAGAAGACCCGATCCCATAGATCATGAGCAGGCCAATGGCCAATAGGGCCAGGATGGATCCCATCAAGACCCAATCAGTCCGCCAAATCGCTTCATACCAAAATTTCCGCATGGCACCTAACGTACCACGTACTTCGTACAGCGTACAAGAACGGAAAACCTCTTCGCTTCTCCTTTCTCAAGGAGATTTTAACGTACTAGGTCACAGCCCCTTGAGAAAGGGGCCAAGGGTTTTCGGTTTACAACCTGCTTGATGGCAAGTAGGCGCCTGGGTCCAATAAATTGACGATCGGGACGATCTCCGTCTTGGTCACGCCCGGGATGTTTTCAAACCACATCAAATCAACATGCCTGATTTCGCCGGGCTTCAATTGCTGGAGATTCACCTGGTTGACTCCCACGACAGTTGAGCCGCGCAAAAGTTTGACCACGAAATCTATTGACCAAAAACCATATGCGCCAGTGTCAGCCACATCAAAACTTGTGCGCGAAACAGAATCTACGCGGTCAAAATTCACGTTCTGCACTTTTACCCCGCCGAACCGGTCATTGATGAATTTGTCGTAATCCCCGCCTACTTTGCTGGGCTCTACTCTGTGCCAACGGATATTATCAACCAAAAGCTGGGCTGAACGAGCACCAGCGGCTTTGGGCTTGAAGCCAAGCTCAGTCAAAGTGATTGTCTGTTTAGGCAATATGAAACCTTGGTGCGGTGCAGTCTGCTCTCCGGCGACATTGAAACTATAAGTGAACTCCGCCCACCATTGGTCATTGGCATTCTCCAGATCCACCATCATGTCCACGCGCTTGTCCGTGCCCTGAAAAACCAGCACCTGGGACGTGCCCACATTCCTAGGGATGTCTTCCATCAACCTACTCAAAGCCTGCTGGTCTGCCGCGATCTCGGCCGTGATGCGCGACTCGCGCGGATAAGAAATCGCATACGCATCAAGCAGTCCCCAAAGCACATAGCCCCAAACGATCGCATTCAAAGCATACAGAACTATTTTGCTCCAATAATAAATCCGCACCTCATTCTTTACCCACCAGCTTGCGGCTTTTAATTCACCTTCTGTAAAACCTCGGCCATCGTACGTTTCCATTTTTCCATTATACCACAGGGAGCACTTACAACTGACAACTTACAAGAGTAACCTGGCCACTCTTGTCAGTTGTGAGTTGTCAGTTGTATGTTTATCCGTTGATAGTCGCCTGTTCGTCAACGCCGCCCCATTTGAATTCCGCTGATATGAACTTGCCGTCGTCTCCGAACTTCAACAGCCAAACGCTCCCCACGGGCAAGCGCACATCATGGATGTACTCGTAATTCTGGTCTTGCAGCTTCAGCAAAGCCGCGGCTGAATTTTCGCGATGCGAGACCACGAGCACAGCTTCGCCCTCATACATATCAGACAAGATTTTCTGGAAAAAATTAATCATCCTGTCTGCCGCCTCATCAAACGGCTCCAAGTCATCCATCTTGATCGGCTTATCATAATAGCCTGAATTTTTTACGAAATTCTTGGTCGTTCCGCCGACCCACTTGCCCATTTTCCAATCAACGATCGTATTTTCTATTTCAACGCCCAGCTCCAGATCTTTGGCCAAGATGTCGGCCGTTTCCAAAGCCCGGGCATTCGGCGAACTATAAATCTTATCCGGACAAATTTCCTGTGTTTTGAAATGCTTGGCTGCTGCATGCGCCATGCTCCTGCCCTTTTCTGTCAAAGGAAAGCCAGGCTCGTTTCCATAAACCAAACCCTTAGGGTTGTCCACTTGCCCGTGGCGCATCAGATAGATGTATTTCATGCACACCATCTTAAAACACCAAACACTTTAAAACAACCCCGATTGTCATTGCGAGCCGAAGGCGTGGCAATCTCTTACTGATTAATTAATTAGCGTTAGATTGCTTCGTCCGCGCTGCTCCTCGCAATGACAGGGAGGTGATTCCTGACATTGACTGCTAAGTAATTAAGTGCTAAAATATTCGGGAATTATGGCAAAAGAAACCAAGAAATCTGGCGCTTATGGCGCAGAGCAAATATCAGTTTTGGAGGGCCTGGACCCAGTGCGCAAGCGCCCTGGCATGTATATCGGCTCAACCGGACCAGAGGGTTTGCACCACCTGATTTGGGAAGTCGTGGACAACTCGTTTGACGAGGCCATGGCCGGGCATGCCAATGAGGTTACAGTCACTTTAAATGCGGACGGGACGGTTTCCGTGACAGACAATGGCCGCGGCATTCCTGTTGACATACACAAACAATACAAAGTCTCGGCCTTGGAATTGGTGCTGACCAAACTTCATGCCGGCGGCAAATTCGGCGGCGAAGAAAGCGGCTATAAAATCTCAGGCGGTTTGCACGGCGTGGGCGTCTCAGTGGTCAATGCGCTTTCTGATTGGCTTGAGGCCCGCGTTGAACGAGATGGCGAAGAATGGGTGCAGGAATACGAGCGCGGCAAACCAAAATTCAAAGCCAAAAAAGTCGGCGCCAGCAAAAAGCATGGTACGACCATCACTTTCAAGCCGGACGCTACGATTTTTACGGCACTGGATTTTGATTTGAAATTTATTTTGGACCATTTGCGCCAGCAATGTTATCTATCCAAAGGCATCAAAGTCATGGTCACTGACGCCAGGGTCAAAAGCCAGCCCCAGGTATATGGATTTTTCTTTGAGGGCGGCGTGGCTTCTTACGTCAAACATTTGAATCATGCCAAGCAGGTCAAGCAGGATAATATTTTTTACGTGGAACGCGAAACTGAAGGCGTTGGCGTAGAGGTGGGCATGCAGTATTCCGATGATTTCAAGGAAACTGTTTTTGCTTTTGCCAACAACATCTACAATCCTGAGGGCGGCTCGCATGTGATGGGTTTTCGCTCGGCTTTGACCAGAGTCCTTAATAATTACGCACGTAGTAAAGGCTATCTCAAGGAAAAGGATGACAACCTGACCGGCGAAGATGTACGCGAAGGCATGACAGCCGTGATTTCGGTCAAGATCCGCGAACCGCAATTCGAAGGCCAGACCAAAGCCAAGCTCGGCAATCCAGAAGTGCGCGGCGCAGTAGAGACTGTGATGGGCGAAGCACTGGCCACGTTCTTGGAAGAAAGCCCACGCGACGGCGAAGCCATCATGAGCAAGTGCATCTTGGCCCAGCGCGCCCGCGCAGCAGCCCGTGCAGCCCGCGACACTGTAATCCGCCGCGGCGCTCTTGAAGGCCTGACTCTCCCCGGCAAATTGGCTGATTGCGCCAGCAAAGACCCAAGCAATTCGGAACTGTTCATTGTTGAGGGAGATTCCGCAGGCGGCTCGGCCAAGCAAGGTCGCGACCGCGACACCCAGGCCATTCTCCCCTTGCGCGGCAAGATTTTGAACGTGGAACGCGCGCGCTTGGATAAAATGATCGCCAACAATGAAATCAAGAACCTAATTATTGCCATGGGCACGGGCATTGGCGAGAGCATGGACGTTACCAAACTCCGCTACGATAAAATAATCATCATGACTGATGCTGACGTGGACGGCGCTCATATCCGCACGCTTTTGCTGACTTTGTTCTACCGCTACTTCAACCAACTTATTACCGAAGGCCACATCTACATCGCACAGCCTCCGCTCTATCGCGTTGAGCAGGGCAAAAAGGTCAAGTATGCTTTTGACGAAAAAGAACGCGACAAGTACGTCGACGAATTTCTTAAACAGAAAGAGGAAAGAAAGGTGAAGAGTGAAAAGGGAAGAGTGAAAAGTGAAGAGCCTGAGGCTGAGGTTACTGCCGGTGAACCATCCGAGGAAGAAGAAACAAGCGTGACTACAGTCGGAGGAGTCAAAATTGCGCGCTATAAGGGTTTGGGAGAAATGAATCCAGAACAGCTTTGGGAAACGACCATGGATCCAACCCAGCGCATCATGAAAAAAGTCACCATCGTTGACGCGGCCGAAGCTGACGAAACATTTGACATCCTGATGGGCGCCGAAGTCGCGCCGCGCAAACGCTTCATCCAGACGCACGCCAAGAACGCGAAGATTGATGTGTAAACAAAAAAGAGCCAGAGTGGCTCAGGAGGCAAGCTGAAGGAGTTCAGCTCGAGATTGTTGTTGGGACCGAGGAATGTACATCTCGCTCCGGAGTGAAGGATCGTTGGCGGCGCGTTCCAGGATGAGCGCCACTTTGCGGTAGAACTCCGCACCATCAAGTCCACACTGCGCGATCTTGAAAAGAAGTTCCTTCAGATGCGTGTTCTGTCGGCGCGTACCCAGGGGCAAGCGCCCATTGCCGCTCAACCTCCGGAGCTCGCAGAAAAGCAGCAAAGCCTTGCGATCGCGGATGAGCTCCATGACGTCAGGGTAAAGCACACCGGCAGTCCCCGAAACATGGGCCGCGAAATCCTGCGGCAAGAAGCAAGACACGATGTCCTCGACTTTCAAATCCAGTATCTCTGCTGTGCACACATTCCTCATCTGTGCACCAGACCGGAGTCTGAGCCCAAGGTGCAAGCACCTTACGAACTCTTCCCACTCTTCTACAGCAATCATCTCGCTCATCTGGACTTCCCTTTCCCTCAAAAATGGCTCCATTAAGCAAAGTGCAAAGTCCAAGTACCAACAGGATACGGATTTTAGCACATTTGTCAATCCGCTTCTAGACAACAGCAATCAGACGACAGACAACAGGATGACCTTTAGCCTCCCCTGCCGTCTGCAGTCTGCCGTCTAAACGGGTTTGCCAAAAATCAATATATATGGTATTCTCGGTGTGCCCTGAAAGGGCTTTTTAAAAAGACTCTTATGACTATATTTGATAAAATCATTGACTACTTCAGATCATCTAAAAACGAGCTTACAAAAGTAAGTTGGCCCTCCAAGCAAGACACTATTCGCTATTCAACCCTGGTCATTGGCATCAGCGTGGGCGTAGCAGTATTTTTCGGAGTCTTGGACATGGGTTTGAGCCGCTTAGTTACCGCCAGCCTGGCCAACAAACAAGCCACGGCTCCGGTCTCTGCCCAAACCACTCCGATCACACCAATCACCCAACCGGTTACGACTGAGCAGCCGAAAATTGATTACACGAATGTCACACCAATCACACCGACCGACAACACCAAAAAATAAATATGCCTAAACAAACCCTAAACCTCGGCCGCAGATGGTACGCCATCCACACCTACTCGGGATACGAAGAGGCCGTGGCCGATAACCTGAAGCGCCGCATAGACACTTTGGGCATGCAGGAAAAAATCTTCAACGTAATGGTGCCCATCGAGAAG
>JBAYJJ010000043.1:0-10073 GCA_041665165.1 Patescibacteria group bacterium
ATGGCTTGGATGCTGGATGAGTATGAAAAGATAAAAGGCCATCACGAGCCAGGCATGATTACAGGCAAGCCTTTGGAATTGGGCGGGATTGCTTTGCGCAGTGACGCGACTGCAAAAGGCGGGTTTATTGTCGCAAAATCATATATAGAAAAAATGGGGTTAGCCTCAACCGGCCTCAAGGTCGCTGTCCAAGGTTTTGGAAATGCAGGTTCATTTTTGGCGAGCATGATGCATGATGCAGGACATAAAGTCATCGCAGTCAGCGACAGCAAGGGCGGTGTAGCATCGGCTGAAGGTTTGGATATAGAAGCTTTGATGCAAGAAAAATCATCAGGCAAACAAGTCCAAGATTGCGGCCAAGGCATGCCAATTACCAATGAGCAAATTCTTGAAGTGGAATGTGATGTTCTAGTTTTGGCTGCATTGGAAAATCAAATCACCCTGGTTAATGCTGACAAGGTCAAAGCCAAGGTCATTCTGGAATTGGCCAATGGGCCAGTCTCAGCCGAGGCTGACAAGGTCTTGTTTGCCAAGGGCGTGAACATCATTCCAGACATCTTAGCCAACTCGGGCGGCGTAACTGTCAGCTATTTTGAGTGGGCCCAGAACCGGACCGGCAATATCTTGGACGAAAATTATCTGGCCACGAAATTGGAACAAATGATGCTAGAGGCTTGGACCAAGGTTTACGATAAATTCATGGAAAAGGGACAAAAAGTAGATTTAAGGACCTGTGCGTATATCTTGGCCATGCGCCGCATTCTAGCGGCCGAGAAAGCCAGGGGAGGCCTTAATAGGTAGAGATTTGACGTAAAACCGGTCCTGGGCTATATTAAGGCCCTGTAGGAGGGTTTAAAGGCTAGTCGACCTGCTTAATTAGTCGCCGAGCCTAGGTAGCTCAGCGGTAGAGCAACGGTTTTGTAAACCGTAGGTCGCGGGTTCAAACCCCGCCCTAGGCTCCACTCCATACACTTAATAAAAGTATGTCACAAGACAATTTGATTAAACTGGAATGCACGAACTGCAAGACAGTGAAATACCATTCATTTAAGAACAAGAAGACCTTGAAAGCAAGGCTTGAGCTTAAGAAATATTGTAATTCCTGCAAAGCTCACCAATTGCACAAGGAGACCAAATAACAAAAATCCGGCAGAGCCGGATTTTTGAATTTCGAATATCCGCTGCGCTGAATTTCGAATATCGCTTTCGGATGGTTTGTGGCGACATTCGATATTCGACATTCGATATTCGTTGTAATATCATTCTTAGGAATATGCAACCTATCTATTCCCAGGCAGTCCAGCATGCCATGGAATTCGCAGCCATGAAGCACGAGGGCCAGTGGCGCAAGCACCCGTATCTGAACATCCCTTTCATATCCCATCCTGCTTCAGTCGGTCTGATGCTGGCCAGGGCCGGGTATAACGATGATGTCGTGGTCGCTGGCATTTTGCATGACGTGATCGAGGACTGCAAAGTCACGGCAGAACAGATGGCGGATCAGTTCGGCGAAAAAGTCGCCCAGCTCGTGGTGCAGGTCAGCCAGCCACAAAATATGACTTGGATGGAAAAAAAGGAGTTTTACCGCAAAACTTTAGACGTGGCCCAGCTTGAGGCTTTGGCCATTGCCGCGGCTGACCATACTTACAACATCCACACTTTGGTTGAGGGCATGACCATCAATCCGCGCATGCGCATGTCGTTTGAAGTGACTTTGGAAGACAGGCTCCAGCACGAAAAAATGTGCTATGAAATAATCAGCCGCAGATTGCCGGGTGATTTGGCGGACGAGTTGAGCCAAGCCGTAGCCAGCCTAGAGCAATTCGTTTCCAGCTAGTATGTTAGAAGACAAAGGCTTTTTAACCGCAACGGATTATTACAAATTCCTCCAGTGCCCTCACTGGCCTTATTATGATCTGTACGCCACAGACGAGGAAAAAAAGCTTAAGAGGGAACTCACGCCCGGCGAGCAAAAAAGACTGGAAAACGGCGTAACCAATGAGAAAGAGATTATCGATACAATCAAGGACGCACAAGAGGTTGTTGAAGCGCCCCAGACCAAAAACATACCCAATGACTTCGCGTCCACTTTGGAGCTGATGCGCAAGGGCGTGCCTTTGATATACCAAGGTACGCTCATGGATGGCGATCATGCCGGCCGGCCTGATCTGCTCAAAAAAGTCCAAGGCCAAAGTGTTTTTGGCGATTGGTATTATGTGCCAATGGACATCAAAAGCTCACACGAAGTGGAAAAATATCATCGTTTGCAATTGATGTTCTATGCGGTTTTGCTAGAGAGTATCCAGGAAAGGTTTCCGGGCCGTGGCTACATCATCAACAAAGACGGGGAAATGGAAGTTGAGTTGGGCGAAAACGTAGCAGAATTCGAGGAGATCACCAAAGAATTGGAAGCAATCCGGGCAGGCGAAAAACCCGAACCAGTCCTGCGCAAGACCTGCAAGGAAACAGGCGTGTGGGGTGAAGTGTGCCAGAAGTATGCAGAGTCCTTGAATGACATTGCCTTGCTGTTCAATGTGGACGTCAACAAGCTCAAGGCTTTGCGCGAGCTCAAAGTCAGGACCATACAAGACGCAGCAGAAATGGATATCATGGATTTGGATGGCAAAGCGCCTGGGTTGAGATTGCATGGCCTGGAAGTCGCCAAGCTCCAAGCCCAGTCATTGCTTAGGAGCCAGGTGATTGTGCGCGAACCCATTTTTTTGCCGGCCGCTGTCATGGAAATCCATTTTGATATCGAAAGCGATCCGCCGAATGATACTGATTATTTGTTCGGCTTGCTTATCCGCACGCCACAGGGCCAGGAGTACAAGGCTTTTGTGGCCAGGTCTTTGGAAGAAGAAGGCAAGATGTGGCACGAATTCTTGGATTGGCTGGCCACGCTCAATCAACCCTACCAAGTCATGCACTATGCCTCGTTTGAGCGCATACGCCTCAACGTTCTCAGGGCCAGATATGGTGGCAGCCCGCATCTTGATCTGTTCATGGAGCGCATGGTGGATCTGAAAAAGATCGCGACATCCTCGCTTGTGTTCCCTTTGTATTTTTACGGTTTGAAATACATCGCCAAGTTTTTGGGTTTTTCATGGCGTGGCAATGTCAAAGGCGGGGGACAGTCAGTGGATGTATTTGAAGAATATTTGCGGACAAAAAATGAAGATCTGCTCCAGCAGATCATTACCTATAACGAAGATGATGTGCGGGCCACAGCAGTGCTCGCTGACTGGTGTAGGGCTTATGCTGGCACGCGCACAGCTTACGACAAGCCGTTCCCGTGGGAGTCTGGAATACCCTCGTCGTTCTAATCGCATCCGATCGTCATCCTGAACGAAGCCTGGCGGAGTGAAGGATCTCCACTTGCTTACAGTTATAAAAAGAGCGCACCCGGACGGCGAGAGCGGAGTGTGCTCTTTGCCGCGCGGATGCGCGAGGGATTCAAGAGAGTTGTTCGATGCCTGCGATAACAACTCTTGTGTTTCGACCATAACCGTCCTCAATAGGGGGAAGTGGAATGCAGGTTCCCTTGACTGTTTCGAATAACGGAGCAACCCCATGATAGAGCGAGTTAGGGCCTATACCGTCAACTCCGCTCTGTTGCCGTGCGAACACTGCGAGAGCTTGTGCAAGAGCAAGTGCATCCGGATACTCCTCTTCAACATCCGAACGTTGCACGATTCGATAGCCCTGTTCGCTCACCTCTACTATGACCAACTTGAATCTGTATCTCATGACTTCTTCCAATCTGCGCGGATGCGCGAGTTACGAACGACGATGAGCTGTCCACAGAAGAAGTGCAGGCCAGCCTACGATGAGAAATAGCGCCCCGAGCAGGAGCCAGGCGTTATTTATCCAGAGGGCAGCAATCGCAGCAGGTAGACCAATGAACCATGCCATTACGATGAACAGCGCCTCACCCGGTCCTAATTCGCCGCGTTTGAGTTTTTGAAGATACATGCTTCTCTCCCTGTGAGATGTCTCAATTTTCCGCGCTGGAATATGGGTCTGTTTGATGCTTAAACATAGTAGAAAAAATGCTTTCTGTCAACCCCAGAAAGTCGCAAAAACAAGTTATTTTTGCTTAAATAAGCCAGAATTTACGTTTAAGACGTAGTTAAATCGTTTTTAGGATCTTCTTCTGCCATCGGCGCTGCCCTCCACACCAGGGCGCGGCGCATTGTGTTTGCTGGTTTGGCTCCGCGCGTCCAAATCAAGGATCCAACAAGGCAGCACAATGGAATCGCGAGGATAATCCCGAATAGGGCCGCAATGGGCAGGATCAGGGTCTGAGCTACCAAGTCCATGTTAAGCAAACGCAACCAGTCTGTTTCAGCTGAAATTTGAGTTGCTATGGCAGGCAAGGCAAAGCCTAGGCTGGCCAGGGTCAAGATGGGTGCCATAGTGCCCAGATGATCCCAGCCAATGCTCATGCCTGCCTTGAAAAGGCTTTTAAGGTCAGAATTGGGATTGACCCGCTTTAGCTCAGCAATGCCCGCAATTATGGAAACGCAAATGTCTTGGATAATGGCAAAAGTAGCCAGCAGGATTCCCAGCAGGAAAATGCCTTGCAGATCGCCAAGCCCTGAAAAATAATTTTGATTTGTTTCGTTTGCCGGGCTGGACAAGTGCGCCCAGGCTGAAAACAGGCTGACGGTCAGGCAGGTGACTGAGATCCCGAGCAAAACTCCGAGGAGCGAGGCTAAAGATTTTTTGTTCCAGCCTTTGAACAACAAAAGCCCGCAGGCGCTCAAAAGGCTGAAACTGATCAAGGTGATTATGATTGCGGGCCAGTCTTTCATGCCCAGGGGCAAGAGCACATAGTTGACGATGAGCAGTGACAAGGCTAAGAACAGCCCGATCCTCAGGCCAGCTGTGCCAGCCAGCAAAAACAGGGCAATGGCCAGAAGAATGAAAATCCAAAAATAAATCGGATAGCGGTCGTAGTTCTCAAAATAGATTTTAGGCTGGCTGTTCAAGTCGATCTGGGAAAAAGCAACCAGTCTGTCGCCGGCTTGCGGGTTTAGCCTGGCCAGATCAGGCTCGTTCTGCATTTTGGAAAAAGTGAAACTCTGGCCTTTTCTTTTGCCGCTTAAGAACTCAATCGTATATTTTATGGTCTGTGAAGTCTCTGTGCCGTTGACTATGGATTGGTGCTGTACGGTTTTGACCAAAACACGGTCATAAGTGCCATATTGCGAATGTTCTTCAATAGGCGCTGTTTGGTCTGTACTGGTCGGAGATTGGGCCAAAGCCGGGGTTTGTATCAAAAATCCAAGCCCTAAAGCCAGGATCAATGCTATTTTGCCCACACCCCCTTTTTGCATGTATCAATGCTATATTGCGCGCTAAAATCTTGCCAGGGGAAATTGTTTCTGGTACTATCTGCAAACCAAAAACGGGCTATAGCGCAGTTGGTAGCGCGCTTCGTTCGGGACGAAGAGGCCGTGGGTTCGAGTCCCACTAGCCCGACCACATAAAAAGACCTGTCAGAGGTCTTTTTGTATTTGATAGTAACTTGACTATATCGGATTTTTATTGCATTATAACAGCGCATTCTATGCGTTTATTGAATAAAACAATCAGTTTAGCGGCTAATGCCATGCGTCGGTGCGGTTATGATTTTAACGAGCAAGCCGATTGCCGCGTGCAGGATATGAAAAAAGAAATTCGTCAATTGGGCGGAAGCATTGAATTTAAGATAGAGCAATATCCTGACGGTTCCTGGGCGGCAGAATCGACCAATGTTGATGGCATAATAACAGGCGGCGAAAGCACAAAGAAAATTTCTTTTACAATAAAGGATGCGATTTTTACTTACTTCGGCATACCGCCTCAACTTTGTACCGATAATCTCTTGAGGGCGGATAATGAGCCTGTTACCGTCAAGCAACAGGTTTATGTCTAGTCATAGTTTTTCGGACATAACTCAAGCGCAATGGATGAACGCGTGCCGTAAACTGGGACTGATCATTGACTGCGGTTTTGGTAAGGGCAGCCATGTTCGCGTCACTCATCCGAAAACGCACGCCAAATATACAATTCAATACAAACTTCACAAATTCATTAACATGAAGATTTTTAAAAAGATGATGGAATGGGGCTTTGACGAGGAGCAAATTTGGGAGGCGTTAAGCTAATATTCATTGCTTATGATGTATCTAGAAGTCGCGGTTTATATTGTGTTGCTTTTGATTCTTTTGGTTGTCCTGGTTTTTGTGCTCATGTGGGAGTGGAGCCTGCTTTTTACGCATGCGCCGTTTATTCCGATTCCTAAAGAAGTCGTGCCTTCTATTTTTGATGCGCTTGAATTGAGACCAGATTCAGTCGTGTATGATTTGGGTTGCGGCGAGGGCCGTGTGCTTTTAGGCTGCTGGGAAAAAATGCAGCAGGCAAAATATGTGGGCATTGAAAAATCGCGTTTTGCGTATTGGCTGGCCTGCATCAATGGCCGCAGACAAAAAGCATCTGTCCAATTCAAAAAGAAAAACTTTTTCAGGACTGATTTGTCTGACGCTACGCACGTCTTTACTTATCTATTCCCAGGCTTGATGGACATGCTCTTGCCCAAACTGCAAAAAGATCTCAAACCAGGCACTAAGCTTGTGTCGTGTGATTTCAGATTCAAGAACAAAGAACCAATCCAAGTGATTGATCTGAAACGTGCACCGAAAGAACTGGGCCAAAAACTTTATGTCTATGAATTCTGATATGGTTTTGGTCAGGCATATCGCCGAATCCGTGAAACAGCAGCACGGACGCGCATTTTTGGTCGGCGGCTATGTACGCGACAAGCTCATGGGTAAGACTTCAAAAGATTTGGACGTGGAGGTCCACGGGCTTGATCTCAAGACCTTGGAAAAAATCATCACTAACGTACAACGTACAACGTACAACGTACAACGCCGAGCTACGAGCTACGAGATGCGAGCTACGAGTTTAGTCGGGAAAAGTTTCGGCGTGTTCAAGCTAGGCGAGGTTGATGTTGCGCTGGCCAGGCGCGATTCAAAAACAGCCCCAGGCCAGGGGAGAAAACCGCAAGTGGCGCATGATGTGAACTTGACGATCGAACAAGCTTCGCGACGTCGCGACTTGACCATCAATGCCTTGTATCTGGATCCGCTGACGCACGAAGTGCTTGACCCGCAGGGCGGACTCAAGGATCTCAAAAGCAAAATTCTTCGTCATGTTGATGCTAAGCGCTTTGGCGATGACCCCTTGCGCGTTTTGCGTCTTATGCAATTTGCCGGCAGATTCGGCTTCAAGATCCACCCGGATACGGTCAAACTCAGCCGCAAAATAAATCTCAAGCATCTTTCCAAAGAACGGGTAGGGGAGGAGTGGAATAAATTGCTTTTGAAATCTCCTAAACCGAGTATTGGTCTCAAAGCCGCGAAAGATCTCAATATCTTTAAGCAACTTCATCCCGCGCTTGATCAACTATCTCCGGCTGATTGGAGGTCTTCGCTTCTTGCCGCAGATCGAATAACGAATATAGAATATCGAATATCGCGACATTCGATATTCAGCGCAGCGGACATTCGACATTCGAAGTTTTTGGTTTATGCCGGTTTATGTTATTGGTTTAAAAGCGACACTAAAATCAAAAAGTTTTTGGAGCAGGTTGATTATCCTAAGTCAGAGCGTCAGGCTATTTTGGATCTGATCGCATCTGTACGCAGGCTGGACAAGCATTTTTCGGATTATGAGCTGCGCAAGACTGCGTACGATCTCAAGAAACACGAGCTTTTTTTGTCTGACACGGTTTTGCTTGCCCAGGCTTTAGGCCTGACAGCTTTGGCCAAGAAGACAAACCATCGCGCATCGCAACTGAAAATTCTAAAATCATGGCCAATACCCCTTATTCAAGGCAGAGATTTGATTAAACTTGGATTAAAACCAGGACCGCACTTTGCCTATTTGCTCAAGCGTGCCATGGAAGCGCAATGGAGAGGGGAACTGAAAAATAAACGAGAAGCACTCAAGCTCGTCATGCCAAACTAGATTCGGCATCTCGATACCAAAGAACTTAAGTAAATCAGTGTCGTGATCCTGAAACTAGTTCAGGATGACGGAGAGGCGTGTGGATAGATTTAGAGCTAAACAACGAGAAAAAATGTTATAATAGCCCCAGTTATTTATTTTAGTATTTTTTATGATCAAACAAAAACGAGTTAGGCGCAAAAAGAACGATGCAGATGAACCGCAAACGCCAACGACTCTCCCGCCGAAAGATACGAGCAACCCTTTTGCCAAGTGGATGTTCGGGCTGGCAGTCCTGTCTTTGCTTGTTATCGGCGGCCCAGTGGCTTTGTGGGCGCAAACCGAGACTCCGGATACGTCTCGCACTAGCTTCACCAATACCACATTCCAGAATTTCAAGGAAAATTTGAGTACTATGCAGAAATCGTTTGAAAGCATGCTTGATACGGCTCAGCTGGTTAAAACTGTTTCAAACTTAAGCGACGAGGTCACGGCTTTAAAAACCAAGCAAGCAACCTGCAAAGAGGATGTGAGCCGCATGGATTGCTTGAATGTGTGCCGTAAAAATTTGGCTGCCTGCGATTCTACGGCCTATGAACCTACTGCCAGCGGCATGGACCCTTGCTTGTCCCAGGCCAATGAGTGCGTCACAAAGTGCAATTATGCGCCTCGTCCGTCCGTGAGCTGCGAAGACCGCTGCTCCGTGGCCTTGGGCGGTTGCGTTGAGCAAGCCATGTCCGGAAAGTTCTCCAAAGATCAAGGCGCTGCTCTTGAGGCTTGCCGTACGAATAACCGCAATTGTTTGGTTAAAGCCTGCAAATATACTGATGAGACCAAATTGCCATCTGACTATTGTCCGGACCAGTGCAAGCGCTTGGATGAAATCTGCACGGCTGGTTCGGCCAAGGGCAATAGCTCGGCTCTAGCCACCTGCGACAAATTAAAAACATTGTGCCAAGACAAGCTTTGCACCCAATCCAGCAATTGTTCGGCAGACCAAATAAAAGAATGCTCTGATATCTACAGCAAATATCTGGAGAGTTCAGATCAGGCCTCAGCCCAGAAGATGCAGGAAGTGTGTTTGTCGCAATGCAAATCACAGACAGAGGTTCCAAAACCATCGGAAACAGCTGTAAAATGTACGCCTGAACAGCAAGAAAAATGCCAAGTGGATTATAAGATTTGCAATGCAGGCTTGGACCAGAAAGATCAGACCAAGAATATAGAAATCTGCCAGAAGAACCTGGAAACCTGCAAAACAACTTGCGAACCAGTACCTAGCCCATCCAGTGCTGCGGCGCCAGCAGGCGTATAGGACTAACTCATCCTGATTTGTCGTCCCAACGGGCTGCCCCTAGCCGAGGACGACAAATCTGTCCTTCCCTTACCTCAAGGGAAGGACACGGAGTTTACTAATCAATAGAAATCTTCCCCTTGATGTAAGGGGAAGATTTAGTAGGAGTTAGGCCTGTTTGACTCCTTTTTACTTGCGTTCTATATTTGTTCCATATGCAGTCGTTATTTGATGTTGACCCTAAAAATTTGGGCAATAAGGTGCCTTTGGCTGAGCGTATGCGTCCTCAGGTTTTTGAGCAGGTCTTGGGCCAAGATTCGCTTACTAAGCAAGGCGCACCCTTCAGGTCACTGGTTGAACAAGGGCATACGCCGAGCTGTATTTTTTGGGGCCCGCCAGGCACAGGCAAGACTACTTTAGCTGAGGTCGTGGCTGCCCAGACTGACTCAATCTTCAAAAGGCTGTCAGCTGTCTCAGCTGGCGTGGCTGATATCAGGAATATCGTCAAAGACGCTCAGGACGAGCTCAAGTTCCATGGCCGCCGGACAATTCTGTTTATTGATGAAATTCACCGTTTCAACAAAGGCCAGCAAGATGCGCTTTTGCCCCACGTAGAAAAAGGCACCATAATCTTCATGGGCGCCACGACAGAGAATCCGAGCTTTGAGGTCAATCAAGCTCTGCTCTCGCGCGCCAAGGTTTTTGTGTTGAATGCGCTGGACGAAAAGTCAGTCAGTATAATCGTGCAAAGCGCGCTGGATGATAAAGAGCGCGGCTTGGGCGC
>JBAYJJ010000044.1:0-10051 GCA_041665165.1 Patescibacteria group bacterium
ACTCTGTGTGAAACATGAAAAGTTCAATCTGTTCATCACCTATCCTCCTTGGCCAGCATCTAAGCAGTTTTTTGCGAAAAAGTCAAGGCGAGCTAACTCACCTGCGCACAAGGCCTAACTCACCTGCTCACATTCGTTCGCCGCCCTCTCTTGCATCAAGAGAGGGCTGGTATCACTAGTTAATTAAAGTCCTTCCCTTGCGGTAAGGGAAGGACAGGCTTGTCGTCCACGGCTAAAAGCAGCGAAGTGGGACGACGAGCCAGGATGAGTTAGGTCCCGTAGACAAAACCCGCAATTTCCAGTACAATTGCGGCATGCAAAGGATACCAGGCAAAGAAATAGCTGAAGAAATATTAGATGGTTTGAAGAAGGAAATCGCGTCAAAAAATCTACATCCCAGATTGGGCGTGCTTTTGGTGGGCAAAGACCCGGCGTCTGACCTGTATGTCACGCTCAAGCAAAAATCAGCGCAGAGGATCGGCATTCGCACTGACATCAAAAAACTCCCGGCCGAAACAACAGATGAGGAATTACTGAAAATCATCCAGACCTGGAACAAAGACCCGGAAGTCAATGGCATCATTATCCAGCTCCCTTTGCCCGAGGGCCATGACACGGACGCGCTCATCGCGGCCATTGACCCTAAAAAAGATGCTGATGGCTTTCACCCGAAAAATATTGAAGCTTTGCAAAGCGGACAAGCGAAAATTGTTGCGCCATTACACGAAGGCATTTTGCGTTTGATCGCTTCCACCAAAGTCACGCCCAACCACTCCTTGGCCATCATCGTGGCCAACACGCACACGTTCGCTGATCCGCTCAAGCGCATCCTGGAAAAAGCCGGTGCAACTGTGCGCATCATGCTGCCCAAAGAAAAAGACGACAAAGAACTGCGCAAGGCAGACATCATCGTGGTCGCAGTCGGCAAACAAAACTTTTTGAATTCAAACAGCGTCAATGACGGTGCAGTCGTAATCGATGTAGGCACCAACAAACTGCCAGACGGCCGCGTGCGCGGAGATTTCAACCCCGAAGGCACAGACCATATGCAGGGCTGGTATTCCCCTGTCCCCGGCGGCGTCGGACCCATGACAGTCGCAATGCTGATGAAAGGCGTGAGGGAAATGGTGAAGTGACCAATTATGCAAAAGGATGCGGTTTTGGATAAGACACGAAAATATCGTTACGTCCTGGAACGGCAATGGGGAGCCAATAAAAAAAACTTTATAAACTTCGTATTGCTAAATCCTAGCACGGCAAATGAAACAAAAGATGACCCGACGATTTCGGCCTGTATAAAAATTGCACAAAATTTGGGCTACGATGGCTTGTGGGTTACTAACCTTTTTGCTTTACGGGCCACTAAACCTGCCAACCTAAAAAAATCAACTAAACCAGTGGGCAAACTGAACGATTGGTATTTAAAGGATTGTGCAAATAAATCAAAAACCCTTATCATTGCATGGGGTAACCACGGCAACTTTCTTAACAGAGATAAAACTGTTATCAAAATACTTTCTCAAATTAAAATTTTGAACTGTCTTGAGATAACAAAACTCAATAATCCAAAACATCCACTTTATATCAAAAGACTGACAAAACCAATACTTTACACTAAAAGATAATCAAAAAAAATCTGAACAATATCGTTTTCTAGAGAGTGGCTAAATTCTATTAACTAGCTGCAAACGCGAGTCATATATGCGAAAACTCGATAAAAGCAAAAAGGCCAGAAGTTTCAGATTAGCACGGGCAAGGTATGCAGCAAAACGACATTCAAAAAAATGGAAAGATCGTAAAAAAAATAAAAAAGTCATAAACCTAAAATTAAAACTAAAAAAACAAAAACAAAAGAAAAAACCTTTTAAATCCATACCCGCACCAAGAAATTTTTCTTTGATCGAGAACACGGATGAAGTGCTCGCATATTTTAAAAAGGTTGAACACGAACTCAAGAATGGAGAAAACGTCATTTTAGATATCTCCGACGTCGATGTCCTCACACCTGCAACAATCGCATTAATGGTCGCAAGTCTTAATGATCCAGACTTTCACCACGATTCACTAATCCAAGGCAACGCACCTAAGAAACCTGACCTTTATCAATTATTTACAGAGTCAGGCTTCTATGGTTATGTTAAGACTCATGGAAGGTTCAAGTGCAATAAAAAAAACTTGCTCCATAAAGAAGTGCACCGCAAAGTCGTACCCGATGTAGCAAAAGATGCTGCGTTAACCGGCATACGGCACGTTTTCGATCGAGACACGCCCTTTGAGCCTCTATATGAAATTCTAGTAGAATGTATGTCGAATACCAATAGCCATGCGGACTTATATGAACAAGGCAAATGCAATTGGTGGCTGTATGCATACAGTGAACCTAAAACAAATATTGCCTCCTATTCCTTTTTAGATTTAGGGGTTGGAATATTCAAAAGCGCGGTTGTACAGAATTATTTAAAAAAACTATTCAAAGGAACCATGATATATAAAAATATTAATCTTGTAGATGATCTATTAGCTGGTAAGTTACAGTCTAGGGCCGACATTGATAACGAGATACGCGGTAAAGGCATCCCACAAATTGTGGAGCACTCTAAATCTAAAAACTTTAAAACTTTCTTTATCATCGCAAACGATGTTAAAATAAATCTTAAAACAGGAGCAAAAGAGCAGCTTGACCAAGAACTTAAAGGAACCTTTATGTATTGGGAATTACAAAATTAATTAAATTTATATGGAAATTAATGACTGGATAAAAATTGCTACTGATTTCTCTGATCACCCAGGAGCGCGATACCGAAAGGATGGAGAATGTTCTGGCGAACAATTTCTTGAGGAGCTACTTCTACCTAAATTTGAAAAATCAGTAGAAAAAAACCATATTCTACAAATTGATCTGAATAAAGTTTATGGTTATCCTTCTTCATTCATCTCAGGATCATTCGGCAAACTTTCTGTATTGAAGGGAGAAGAACTTGTTTTGAAACACATCCAATTCAAATCTGAAGACAACCCCATAAATTCCGAAAAAATACTAAAAGAGATTAAAAATCCAAAAAGGGGCAAGGTATGAGTTTTAAAAAATATTTTACTTTAGTAACAATCTCTTTTGCTTTTGGTATATTTTTTGACCGCCTCCTTCAAGACATACCCTATCTGAGTCTTGAAACAAAAATTAGTATTCTGGACCTAGCGAGTTTATTGATCGCGGTTGCTATCGCCATCATGATTCCTCATTATGTAACTAAGATAATTGAAGATAAGAGAGGCATAAAAACTTTTCTCATCGAAGAATTCAAGGAGCTTATTGTTATTTTGAAAAATATTAAATCAAAAATAAACGATGCATACGTAATAGGAAAACTAGAAGAAAATGATAAACGTGCTATTGTCTACATATTTTTTGAGGCAGAACTGAAGGTGAACTCTATTCGTGAACAACTCGAAATAGCTTTTAAAAACAAAACTCAAAATATTGAAAATGATTTGACTGATTTTCTTTTTGAATACAATGAATACGTCACCGGCGGAGAGTTAATGAACTCAGATTTCAAAATAGATGAGCGTTTTTATAAAGAGCATAATACCGAGTATTCAAAAATTGAAACAGGTGTAAAAAACTTAATTCAAAAAGTATATAGGTTTTAAATATCTGTAAAATGAATCTTTATTGTATTGAACTTTAGCCTTTAATCGTACGTTGTTGTATAATTCCTGCATATGAAAAAAGCTATTTATTCGATTGCAGCCTTGTCTGCGCTACTACTTTTAACTGGCGCTGGCTGTGGTGCGCCTGCAACCAACCAGGCTGATACTAATACAGCGCCTGCGGTGACGAATACAATCCCGACTCCTGAGCCCGTGGTGACAAATACCGCGCCGACGCCTGCGCAACCAAGCCAGCCGGCTGTGCCTGAAAAGCCAGTGACAGCGCCTGTCAAAGTAACAAAGACAATCAACATCCAAAATTTCGCTTTCAATCCAACCTCGCTTACAGTCAAGAAAGGCACAACCGTCGTCTGGACCAACGATGACCAGGTGCCGCACCAGATCAAATCAGCGACATTCAACTCAAGTACTTTGAGCAATAGCCAAACTTTTTCCTTCACTTTTGACACAGTGGGCGCCTTCCCCTATTCCTGTGCCATTCACCCGTCCATGCAAGGCACGATAATCGTTGAATAGCATGATCCACACTCTTGCGCTGACAACCATCCTGGGATATCCCTTGGTCATGTACGGAGGCATCCTTACTTTGTGCCTTGTGCTTTTTACGGCCACGGTCGGTTATCTGAATTTCACTGGCAGGCGCGTGATCCCTTTCAAGTGGCACCCGCGCTTGGCAATCACCACGATTATTGTTGCGCTTTTTCATGGCACGCTCGGCTTATCCATATTATTAAACTTTTGAATCACTATGCCTAAAGTCCAAAAAAATGACGCTAACGTCAACAAATGCACTTGCGCAAATTGCCCGAGCTACAATGATTGCGCCCGCGGCAAAACAGAAAAGCTGTATTGCGCAGAACAAGTCGGCAAAAGCGAATGCGCTTATAAAATGAACGGGTGCATCTGCGGGCAATGCCCTGTGCATGCGGAATTTGACCTTAAGGCTGGGGCTTATTGCATCCACGGCTCAGCAGAGGAAACCGATGGCAAGTAACAAGTATCAAGTTATCACCGCCTCAGCGAGATCCCGCCACATATACTTTAATAGCGGCGGGACAAGAGCGCTCTTGTAACTTTTAACTTTAAACTTGAAACTATTATGAAAGATGCAGAGCTCAAGAAATTGCTGAACACTGATGACAAAACGCTCCAGCGTTTTAAGGATATCCGCAAGCAGACAATCAGCGAGGCCAAAAAGTTAGGCGCGAAAAAAGGCGCGCTCAAAGCCATTGGCATTTCTGGTTCTGCTCGCGATGAGTTTGATATGGCTGGCGAGAGCAGCAATTCCGAATTCTTACTTAAGCAGGCTTTGGATGAACTCAAAAAGCACGGCGTAAAAACTGAACTGATCCCTTTGCGCAAATACAAGATTGAGCATTGCAAGGCCTGCTATTCCACGACCAACACGCAATGCCATTTTTATTGCTCGTGCTATCCCAAAGGCACGCCGACTGGCGATGACATGACCAATATTCTGTATGACAAGATTTTGGATGCTGACATCATCCTCTTTGCCACGCCCGTGAATAATTTCAAGATGTCCTCGCTCATGGCTTTGTTCATTGACCGCTGTATCAGCTTGGACGGGAGTCTGCAGCCAGCTGACCCTAAGGCCGCGAAAAACAAGGAACTGAACATCAGGCACACAAAATTTGTTGAGCTCATGGCTGATGACGCAATCCCAGGCAGTGGGTTCCTGCGCCGCTTTTGCGGAAAAACAGCCGGCATCATCGTGACTGGCCACGAAGAAGGCGCGTCCATGGTCATCTCGTCTCTGTTCATGACTTTGAGCCACTTTGGAATGGTATTTGCGCCATGGACAAACATGTATGCCATGTCATCCATCACAAACCCGACTTTTAAGGACAAAGCCCTGGTCACCAACCCCATGCATATAGATGATGCGCGAAAAGTGGCTCAAAATGCCTTAACCATGGCCAAAACCCTGCGAAAACAGCCTGTTGACTGGAAATACGACTATTCCACCAACTAGATCGTCTTGTTTATGGAATTAGATGCACACAGCTTTGAGAAACAGATTTTCGATAGGATCGTTTGCCCTAAACAAGATCTACAAAAAAAAGAATTTTCGACCTGCACTTTCAAGAAGTGCGACTTCAGCGAATGCAGATTTTCTGGTTCGACTTTTGTTGATTGTGTTTTCGTAGACTGCAATCTTTCAAACATCAAGATCAACACCTGTTCTTTCCAGAACGTCGCATTCAAAAACTGCAAAATAATCGGCGTTAATTTTACTGGCGTCAGATCACTGCTTATAGAATGGTCGTTCAGCGATTGCGTAATTGAACTTTGCGATTTCGGCAATTTGGAAACGCGCCATACGAAATTCCTGGATTGCACGCTGCGCGAATCAGACTTTTCTGGCGCCAACCTGACTGAATCAGATTTTTCAGGTTCGGATTTGCAAGGCACAAAATTCCAAAACACGATCCTGAACAAGGCTGACTTGAGCAAAGCCAGGAATTATTACATTGATCCCATGCAAAACAAAATCAAAGGCGCTAAGTTCTCCTACCCTGATGTTTTGGCGCTTTTGCACGGATTTGGTATTGTGCTGAAATGAGCTAAACGAATTCTTCTAGGAAACTGCCTAAAGGTGGCTAAAATGCAGAAATGCGATTTTAAAGACTGCGCGCTTTGGAAACCGGATAAAGAGCAATGCGATGATTGTATAGATGGCCGATTCATCGATGCGGTCAGCGAATACGCATCTACCTGCGATGGTTGCGGAGAGCTCACGCACCACGACTTGATGGTAATGGATCCCAAGACCCAACTCGGCTATTGCAAACCATGCGCCAAACAAAGAGGCCTGTCATGAGCCGCGCTCCCTACTCGGGGAAATGCAATATTTCCCCTCTTCCTAAAAGCATTTGTTTGATTTTAACAAAAAACCCGCTGAGCAGTGCGGGCTATGAAGTAGGAGGTTGCATCGCATCCTCCTTTGGTCATTCGTCTGACGAGATCGCTTCTTTGAGCCTGGCGATTACGTTGCGCACGCTCAAGTGGCGGCTCTGCAGTTGAAGAGCTGTCAATCGCGCGATATCGCTTTCCCGCCTCAACGGTTCGCGATTGCTTGACATGAACAACTGCAAAAGCGTTTCGATCTGAATGAAGGCCTTACCCACGTCTCCGAGTCCTTTGTAGCGCTCGTCGGCTATTGCCCCGTTCGTCTGCTCGATGAGCGATTCCAACGTGTCAAACGCAGTCTCACGCATGCACTTCCTATCCATGTCTCACCTCCGGTTGATGGAACGCGATATTCTTACAACAAAACCAGCCTTTTTGTCAAGGATGGTACTCATGAAAACCCTTAGTGACCCGGTTGATCCCCTGGCCCGCCGCGGCGGGCCTGTCCCCTTCCAAAGGGGACGTTTGCCTGTACGTTAAAGTCTCCCTTCCTAATTAATAAATAAGCTTGACATGCTGATTAATTAAGAAAGGGAGAAGCGAAGAGGAATAAATCAGTTATGCAGCTCAATCCCCTCTGCGGCCATGTGATATGCGTGCTGTCTGCGCAAAACGCGTTCCATGACCAGGACGACTGCAATCTCAATACCAATTTGGACCAGGAGTTCGTAACGGAAAAGCATGCGCAAAGGATAGTGATAGCCAATGTAAGCGATCACTGTTTCCATGAGGAACGTGACCACAACCCAAGAACCCAAGAAGATTCCGAGCTGTTTATTGGTCGGTATCTGTTTGTGGAATGCCCAGTATGCGAAGGGCGCTGCGATTAAACCTGATGCGACCCAGCCAAGAGCCATTTCATAATAGCGTCCGATGGGTACAGGAATGAGATAGGTGAACACAGCCCACATGGCAGTGTAGTTTGCCACCCATTTGCAGAATGGCACTAAAAAATACATGTAGCGTTTCATAGGTAGTGAGTATAAAAATGGACAAAAAGGAGTAGGATCAAGGCCAGGCTTAGGACCAATGGCACTTGGCGCCAGACTGGATTGAATTTATATTTTGTTTTGCTGGAATTGAAAACTTTATACGCGCAGATGCATAAGAGCAAGGCCACGAATGCCGTCAGTACGCCGCCGACAAACCCCAATGTGGTGAGCAAATCGCGCGACACAAAAACATACAGCAAGAACGGAAACAAGATGGTGATTATCCAAGCGGCGATTGAACCTAGTTTGAGATCAATATGCAAAGTGAGTTTAAGGGCCTGGGCCATGGTGATGTATGAGGTTATGACCGCAAGCAAACCAATGGCTGGGATAAGCCACCAAAAAATCGGCGGGAAAACAAGTTGGATATCCCTGACCGAGTGGATGTTCGGATAAACTCCTGCGATGAAGATGCCAAAGAGCCAGGAAAGGATACCGGCAAGGAGCGTGCCCAAAAAAATTCCTTTGCGTGAGTCTGATTGCTTTCTGTGCGCCAAGTCAACCAAATCCGGCATGATGGAAATGCCCATGACTGAAAAGAAGATGACGCCGAATGCATTGAACAGCCCGTTAGCATGCATTTGTCCGAACAAATTCCAATTCACGAACGGAAACAAGACGAGCAAAGAAAAAAGCATGAAACCGATTAAGAGCCAGGTGAGCTCGCTTTCCACGACTGCGACAACCTTAAGGCCGAAGAACACAATCAATGCTCCGATAATCCAGAATATCAAGCTCCAAATCCAAATCTGTTCGCCAAAAACATTTCTGCTCAGCATGGACAAGAACTCCCCGCCCAAAATAATGTAAGCCAGTATTGTGCCGGAAATTTTCAGGAAAACGCTTAAGCCTGCAATCCAATACATTTTGCGCCCAAGCACGACTCCGACATAACCAGGAATCCTATGCTTGCCGGGGACGTTCAACACAACATCTGTAAACAAAAGGTGGAGCAAGATAGCCAAGACCAGAACCGCAAAAAACAGCAAAGATCCGCCTAAGATGCCTGTGCGCGCAAAAACCTCGGGCAAGCCAAAAACACCCGCCCCCACGATAGTCCCCAGCAAGTTTAAAGCAACGACCAAAGTATAGGTTTTTTGTTTCATTTCAGCGCTGATATTATAGCATAGAATCCCGCAACCCCAACCGAAAACCCTTGGCCCCTTTCTCAAGGGGCTGTGACCTTGTACGTTAAAATCTCCTTGAGAAAGGAGAAACGAAGAGGTTTTGACTTATCCACACTCAATAACCCTGTTATCATCTTCCGCTGGCCACACTAGCCATGTAATTTTGCCCACATATGCAAGACACGGAAAAACTGGTGCCCCAGAACATTGAGGCTGAAATGTCGCTCATCGGCTCTTTGCTTATTGATAAGGAGGCCATGGTACGCGTGGGCGACCAGGTCACGGCTGATGATTTTTACGTGGAAAAGCACCGTGAAATTTTTGAATGCATGGTCGATCTATACCGCAGGCATGAACCCATCGACATCCTCTCACTCACAGATAAACTTGAGGAACGAAAATTGATTGAGACGATTGGCGGACGTGCATACTTGATCCAGCTCTCAAACTCTGTGCCGACTGCGAGCCATGCCACGCACTATGCGCAGATTATTCAAAAGAAAGCGACTTTGAGAAGATTGATTCACTCAGCGCAAGACATCGCGGCCATTGGCTTTGACCAGCAAGAAGACGTTGAAACAACTTTGGACAGGGCTGAAAAAAGCCTGTTTGCTGTTTCACAAAAATTCCTTAAAGCAGCTTTCACTCCCATCATCAACATCCTGGACAATGCTTTTGAAAGAATTGATGAGATCCATCGCGAAAAAGGAAAAATACGCGGCGTGTCCACTGGATATATTGATTTGGACAACTTGCTCGGCGGTTTCCAAAAAAGCGATTTGGTCATCTTGGCTGCGCGCCCATCGTGCGGCAAAACTTCCTTGTCTCTGGACTTCATGCGCAATGCCGCGGTCAAGCACAAAATCCCGGTTGGTTATTTCTCCTTGGAAATGAGCAAAGAGCAAGTCGTTGACCGCTTGATCTGCGCAGAGGCAAATGTTGATTTATGGAAAATGCGCACTGGCAGACTTTCAGATCAAGGCGAAAATGATGACTTTTCGCGCATTGGCCATGCTATCGGCACATTGTCCGAAGCCCCGATTTATATTGATGACGCGGCTTCGGCGAATATCATGGAAATCCGCACCAAAGCCAGGCGCTTGCAAATGGAACATGGCTTGGGCTTTTTGATCGTGGACTATTTGCAGCTCATGGAATCGCGCGCTGGCGCTGCTTCGGAAAATCGCGTGCAAGAAGTTTCAGAAATTACGCGCGGCCTTAAATCAATTGCCCGCGAACTGAACGTGCCTGTGCTGGCCTTGTCCCAGCTCTCGCGCGCAGTTGAGCAGACCAAGCCAGCCATCCCAAAACTGTCGCACTTGCGCGAAT
>JBAYJJ010000045.1:0-9669 GCA_041665165.1 Patescibacteria group bacterium
GGCCAGACTTAAAAACAATCATCATCATTTCGCCTGATCATTTTAAGGCTGGCCAGTCTATCTCAACGCATCAACTTGCATACTCAACCAGCGCAGGGATCGTCGAAGTTGATGCAGCCAAGGCCCAGCTCCTCGTCGCTGATGGCATTTGGGATGCGACTGATGCGCGTGCATTTGAAAACGAGCATGGGGTCGGTGCTTTAGCGCCTTACATTACGCGCGAATTTCCGAAAGCTAAAATCGTGCCGATTTTTATCCGCGCAAACGCCACGCACGCAAAGCTTTTGGCATTAGTTGATGCGATGAAGCAGATTCAGGACAAAAATACATTCATCATCATCTCAGCAGACATGAGCCATACTCTTCCGCTCGAGCAAGCCCGCGTTCATGACGTCCAAACCGAGCAATGGCTGGAAAACATGGACCCGACAATCCTTGAAAACGCCACAGATGCCAATACTGACAGCGGTCCTGGTCTATTTGTCTTATCAACCCTGCTCAAACAGCCTAAGTTCATACAAATCGCCCATGCCATCAGCTCTGATTATGTAGCTGATACAAAAAACACTACGAGTTATATCGTGGGGTTCTGGAAATAAAAAAGACAATCAGCTGATTGTCTGGAGCTATTCAACGATCAAAAAGGCTATAATGCGCTCTGTCTCTTCGATTTTCCTGAAATTGCGTTGAGCGATGGCGCAGATCAGCCTCATGAAGTCGTAGGAACGTGGGATTATTTCGCTTTCCGCTACACCGGAAAGCACCCACTTGTCTTCCAATTTTCCGCCCGGAGATTCCTCGATTTCGATTACCCGTGAATCTGCGGCCGTGATCTTCAGGCTATGGTCTCTCGTATAGAAGCAGATCCTGTCGCCTGGTGAGAGAATGTGGGTTTTTCGAGAAACAGTGCAGAGCCTCATTTTGGCCTCCTTCGTGCACAAGATAACCATTTTTAAGGCTTTTTGTCAAGATTCGCAGCTAAAAAAGCCGGCTCTTGCGCCGGCGATTTTTTATGTCAGTTTTTCCAGCCTTTGGATCACGTCAACCAGTTTTTTCTTCGAGAGATCCTTTTCGATCACTTTCGTGATTTTGGTCTGCGTGGCTTTTGGCATTTCATTTTTGATGCGCCTTGCCATTTCAGCCGGGATGACAAGATTTATGAATTTTATCTTGCTGCCCAGGCTTTTAATTTCTGAGCAGATGTTTTTTGCGAGTTCCAGCCTGCCTCCGCCCTCGTCCACGTCTGAGGATGGGCCGTAAAAGCGCTCGCCGCCCCCTTTGACCAGCCCGGTTTTAGTCAGCACTTTCTTGATCGGGGCTTTGAGCTTTTTTATTTCTTCTATTTTATCGTCATCTGCCAGGTAGAGGCTGGCTTTGTCAAAGTCGCCGACGATAACCAGGGTCAAATGATCAAACTTCTGCAACTTGTTTGGGATTTTCATACTATGGGTAGGACAAGGTTTTCTAAGAACTTAACAAAAGGTGCTTCAAATGCAGTATTGCGGCTGAGGCCCTTGTAGATAGCTTCTAGCAAAGGGGCCTTGACCTTCAGCTTGCGAATCAATTTGAGTGAGCAGTCGGCCGCAGAAATGCCTTCAACAGTAGTCAAGCCGAGTTTTTTTGGATCTTTGGTGTTTGACTTGATCAAGAGTTCGCCGTAGCGCCGGTTGCGGCCGTGAGCGGAAAATCCAGTCACCAGCAGGTCTCCCAGACCGGCTAAGGATGTTGCTGTGCGGCCGTGTGCGCCTCTGGCTTTCAAGATGTCGCGCATTTCTTTGGTGGCCAGGGTGGCAACCAAGGCCTTGGCATTGGTTGAGTATTTGAGGCCGTCGCACATGCCCATGGCAATGGCATAGGCGTTTTTCAGGGCCGAAGCCATGCCCACGCCCAGCAAATCATCGGATGGCGCGGCTTTGACAGTCTTGTTCTGGAAAATATTCACCAATGTTTCGCGCGCTGCCTTATCTTGCCCGGCGATCACGAAAGCCGTGGGACTTCCCTGGGCCATTTCGCCGGCGATGGCTGGCCCGCCCAACATGCAAACGCGTTTCCTGAATTGGGCCGGGAGTTCCGAGATCTCGGTCATGACGATCGGATCAAGGGTCTTCGGGTCAAAGCCTTTGGAGATGGATGCGATGATTGTGTTTTTCATCAAATGAGGCGTGGCTAAGCGCATGACTTGAGCGACAGCATGCGAAGGTACGGCCATGATGACGACCGTAGCTCCGTACAAAGCTTCTTCAATGACCGGTGTAGCACCCACCTCAGGATCAAGTTTGATTTTATCCAAGTATTTTCTGTTGCAGTGCTTCTTGTTTATATCTTGTATGACATCGGGTTCAACGCAATACAGCCTTATCTCATGTCCTTGGCGTGAAAGGTGATGAGCCAAAGCCGTGGCCATGTTGCCTGCGCCTAAAATAGCAATTTGTTGTTTCTTCATACGCCGGAATTGTATCTTGGACGCAAAATTTGGTCTAATCAACATCTTGTGTAAGCGGAACAACGACCCTGAACGGTATTTGTTCCGAATTCACGGTTTGGTAACCGTCTCCGACCAGGGCAGGCACCATGATTTCGGTTTGATAGGGCATTGATGGGAATTTATAGAAAGCGAAAGATGTTTTTTGGATGTTGGCATTGCCTTGGGGCAGGCCTGATATGCCGCCTTTTTCCAGGAAGCTCCGCATTTCCTGCTCAGTGATGGCCGGATAGTCTGACCTTTGCGGGTCTGACTGTATCAAAAGCCAGCCAGAATAGATTTTATTCGTGTAAGTATTGTAAAGCAATTTTCCGCCGAGTTCTGGCGCGCCATTCTGTTGCAAGACATTCCTTTGGTCAACCATTCTCTCGAACGTAATCGGAATCAGCGTGGGATATACGGAATCAGCACAGCTTGTATTGCCATAGGCCAAGGTCGGCGCATTCATCTGCTCCGGGTCTCTGCTATAAGTCGAAATATAAGATGAGGATTGCTGGTCCATGCAATCCTTATTTTTGTCCAGGTTCTCTTTCCAGACTTTCCAATCGGCTTGGATATCCAGATTCTGCAGATTCTTGTCATTGAAGCCATGCAAGACGAGGAAATCGCGGGCGGCTTGCACCATGCGCGTGGAATCAAGCCAGGTTTTACTATGAAGGCTGGTAAGGCTCTGGGATGAATCTTTGAACTTCATTTTTTTATCTGACCCGCTATATGTCCAGGTGATGTTCTCGTTGTTAGTCCAGGTCAGATTGAACTCTTGGACCGTGGGCTCTCCGACAATGCCGATTGGCAAGTTGAACGAAGTGGTCAGGTTTTGCAATTGGGTCGCGCTCAAAGCGCCGGCTGGTATCCTGACGACAGATACCTGTTTTTGCAAAGTCGGGATTTCGGCATTGACGACAATGATGCCCTTGCCAGTGTTTAGGGTCTTTGGCAAAATTGGCAGTTTCCCAAATCCATCTGTGTTGTCGACCACATTACCAGCCTCTTGGGCAGGTACGAGAGGTTCGGCGATCGTGGGTACAGTCAGCGTGGGGAAACAGCCGGCTCCAAGCCATGCCAGGATCGGCATAAGCAAAAGCACTTTTTTCATGCTCGCATTATATCGCGAATGGATGACTCTGAGAAATCAAGGCTTGACAAAGATGTCGGCTCAATATATATTCCTAGTAATCCACTAGGATATGAACAGCCTATTTAAGGTTTCGGCCTGCAACCACGCAGGAATGATAATGATGACCGTACTCGCCAATGCCAAAGGCGAGTATTTGAGCTTGCAGGAAATCGCGGACAATATGCACCTTTCGCAGGGTTTTTTGGAGGAAATAGCCACGAAACTTAAGCGCAACGGCTTGATCAAGGGCCGCCAAGGCGCCAAAGGCGGCTATAGCCTGGCCAAACCAGCCAACAAGATAACGGCCGAGGATATTTTGGTGGCGTTAGAGGGCCCGGTCGGTTTGCCTGGCTGCAGCGGCTATTGCCCGGTCTCGTCCGGCTGTTCATCCAAGACTCTTTGGAGCTTTCTATATAAAGACCTGCTCAAGTCACTGAAGTCAACCAAGCTTTCTGATATATGAAAACTACATCGAAGCTCGTAGCTCGTAGCTCGCATCTCGAGGGATCGGCCGAACTACGAGCTACAGCGAAGCGGAGCTACGAGATGCGAAAAGTATATATGGATCACGCGGCCACAACCCCGGTCGACCCGGCGGTAATGAAGGCCATGACTCCTTATTTTTCGAATATATATGCCAATCCCTCTTCGTTGCATTCAACCGGGCAAAAGGCTTTGGAAAGCGTGAAGCAGGCGCGCAAGAAGATCGCGGAGATACTCAATGGTCACGAGGACGAGATTATCTTTACCTCTGGGGGCACCGAATCAGATAATCTTGCCGTCCTCGGCACAGTTTCGAGTTACAAGTTACAAGATACAAGTAACAAGAGTAAGCCGCACGTCATCACCACCGAGATTGAGCATCACGCCATACTTGAGCCTCTCGCGTATCTGGAAAAAACAGGCAAGATCGAGCTGACTAAAATCAAACCAGGCGCAGATGGCATAGTGGATGCAAAAGAAGTACTTGCTGCCATCAGATCAAATACGATTTTGGTTTCAATTATCCATGCTAATAATGAAATCGGCACCATCCAGCCCATCGAAGAGATTGGGAAGGGGATTTTGAAGTGGCGCAAAGCCAATGCATCAATCTATCCATACTTTCATACAGACGCGTGCCAGTCAGCCGGCTATCTTGACCTTAATGTCGAGAAGCTTCATGTTGATTTGCTGACCTTGAACGGCGGAAAAATCTATGGGCCAAAAGGAATCGGATTGTTGTTTGTCAGACGCAACACCAAGATCCAGCCTATCCTACGCGGCGGAGGCCAGGAAAAGGGCTTGAGATCTGGCACAGAAAATGTGCCAAGCATTATCGGGCTGGCTAAAGCTCTTGATTTAGTATTTGCCCACAAAGACGATGAGGTGGCGCGCTTGGAGTTTTTGCGCGACCGCTTGATCAAGGGCTTGCTTCGCATTCCGAAGACCAGATTGAACGGCCATGCAGAAAAACGTTTGCCCAATAACGTGAATATTTCTTTTATGGACATTGAGGGTGAAGCTTCCATGCTGTATTTGGATGCAAAAGGCGTGCAATGCTCGACCGGTTCAGCTTGCGCCTCTAGTTCGCTTGATCCTTCGCACGTGATTCTTGCGCTCGGCATGTCTTACGAGGCAGCTCATGGTTCTCTTAGGTTTTCGCTGGGCAAATCCACCACCAAAGCAGACGTTGATTATGTGATAAAGATCATGCCAGGCATTGTTGAGCGCTTGCGCAAGATGAGCCCGGTCAGCTTAGACATGAAACATTTCTAATATGAAAAAATCCACAAAGAAATCAGTAGATATAGTTCCGATCAAGCCTGGCAAGGACGCTGGTTTTTATTCCAAAACAGTCAAAGACCATTTTTTTCATCCCAAGAACTTCATGGAAAAAGAAAAAGGCTATAAAGCCGATGGCATGGGCATGGTCGGCTCGCCGGCTTGCGGAGATGTGATGAAAGTTTGGATAAAAGTCGATAAAAAAACAGACCGCATCAAAGATCTGAAGTGGAAGACATTCGGTTGCGCTTCAGCCATTGCCGCCACATCCATGATGTCTGTCATGGTCACAGAGAAGAAGGGCATGAAGCTGGAAGACGCCATGAAGCTCAAGCCGCAAGACATTGTCTCGCGCCTTTCTGGCTTGCCCACGCGCAAGATCCATTGCTCGGTTTTAGGCGACAAGGCTTTGCGCGGCGCGATCAATGACTATTATCGCCGCTCAGGCCAACCTGAAAAGATCCAAATCGAAACTGGCAGGGTCATTGATTATGTTTTGAAGATTACTGACCAGGACATTGAGCATGCTGTCTTAGACGGAGCTGATACTTTGGCCAAGGTCCAGCAAAAAACCAAGGTCGGCACTGGGGACCCCACCTGCATCCCAGAAGTCGAACAATTGATCAGATTTTATAAAGAAAAGTACTTCGGAGCATAACCCTCACCCCCTACCCCTCTCCCACAGACGCAGGAGAGGGGCTGGTTGACTGTTGGTTGGTTTTTTGTTAGCGTTGCACAAGTCCTTTGACCCAAGGAGGGGTTCATGAAAGTTGAACTGAAAAAAGAAGCTAGCATAAAGGCTTTATTTCCTAGCTTGTTGATGTTCGGGATTTCGAGTCTGGTGGCAATTTCTTGCCTTAGTTTTTCTTCGCCCGAGTATGAAAAACACATTACAGCTCTTGAAGCTAAGCAGGAACACGAGACCAAACAAGCTTTACGCGAGCTCGAGGAGGCCGTGGCTGGGGTAAGGCTTGCTGAAAGCTTGAAGAACCCTAAGAGTGTCGAATTTGTGCGTTTGGTGCACACGATCAATGGAGTAGATCAGGCTTCAAAGGGAATGGCTGTTCTCAAGCTGGGATCTCTTCAAGCCGAGTGTGTATCCAAATTCAACAATGGCACAATAAAGTGTGCGGATAAGGGTACTTGCGAGTATGTGTGCCTCCAGCAGGAGTTTGCCCTTCTCGCCTCGGATCGTTTTGGTCGCTTATTGAAAGGTGATACAAGCGTTTTGACACAGGTCCCGCCTTTGTCGCAGGAGATTGTAAAGAGTAGAAATCCGGGCATTCAAACAACGCCCAAAAATCTCGGAATAGCTTGGATTATAGCTTCTTTCCTTGCTGCCATCACAATGGGGTTCGCTACGCTGAATGCGGAGAAATGGTCCAGGTTGCTGTATGTCGCTGCATGGATCCTGTTTTTTCCGGCCATGACTTTTTTTCACGTGATTTGGTTCTCCATCTTCCTGCCTTTTTGGATTATCAAGGTGACAAAAAGAAGGTGGCGCTTGCGTCAGTACAAGAAACTCATTCGGGAGATCAAGCCGCACTTGGCCGTTTTGTGGCCTGAGCGTGAACCTTATCGGGACAGATTTGCAGATACGGATCGAAGGAAGCTTCGTGTCTTGAGCGAAGACAATAAGACTCCTTCGCAAGTTCGTGTCCGGATCGCCAAGCTCATCCAGGTTGAGGAGTCGCTCTTTGGACCGCTGGCGCAGAAAGTTGAAGACGAACCCCAGACGGCTGGTCAGCCCGCAGAACGACAGCCCGCTTCTCAAACCGCGTAAATGCGGTTTTTTTGTAAAAACATGCGTTTAGGGTTAAGGGTTAAGCGTCCAGCCCTTAAGGATTGACGTTTCGCTATTTTTGTATACAGTATACCCAGGACCTCGAAAATTTGCGTTAAAACACGCGGATCTCGCGTCAGACATTAGGAGGAGTCATGAACCCGAAATCGTTTTGGAGCCTTCTCGTATTGCTCGGCGCGCTGATCCTGTCAGTAAGCGCCACGGCAGAGCCAAAGCCCCAGGGCAGAGGCCACCCCTGCATGACCCCAGTGTCTCAGGACATCATGGGGACAATGGTGATCTTGCGTCAGAACTGCGACTTGTCAGTGGTCATCAATGCTTTTCCGCAGATTGACCCGGCTACAAGCAAGCCTTTCCCAGTCCAGGTCCAGCGCCGCTCCATCTATGCGGCCAACCAGGCGCGCGAAGAAGATGGTGTTTCCTATCCACGGAGCGTAATCCGTCATTGCCTGAGGCCTGGCCATCCAGACCAGCATGCTGACGCAGACGAGCTTTCCATTTGTCCGGACGGCTTGATGCACTATTTTGCCGTGGCTGGCGCCAAGATCCTCATCCCTGTCGACCGTGAGCTTACAGCCGCGGAAAAGCAGGAGACTAAAGATCGCGCTGCGGCCGCAGAACAGCAGAAGCAAGAAAAAGAAGAGAAACACGATCTTGCTCTGCAAGCCATTCAGAGCGAGGAACGGGCAAAATCAGATCAGCGCATCGCTGATCTTGGTTCTGCTCTGGCTGCCTCAAATACCCGGCTGTATGAGCTTGAGCCTGATGCTCAAAAGGGGCGCTGGTTTTATCTCTTGCTTGCCTCGTGCTGCATCTTCGCGATTTGGGGAGTTGGCGGCACGGTTAGTACTGTGCGCGCCCGCCGCAATCTCAAGCCTGTGAAGGTCTTGGGCAGGAACTTTGCAGATCCGTACAAAGCAATGATGGATTTGCGCGATAGATATCTGGGCATCCGGATCGAAAACGACCTGCGATGCAGGCAACAGGCCACTTCGTCTATCGAGTACAAGACCGAGAAAGAAAAGCTCGAGACGCGCATCGCTGCGCTTGAGGCTCTTCATGCCACGGATGCTACTTTGGCCAAGTTGTTGCAGGAAGACGTCTATAAGCTGAGGGGCGAGATCTCGCAGCTCAACACCTTGAACGGAACACTGAGCATGGAAAAAGCACAGCTTGAAGCTAATGTTGAACTCCAGAAGGAACAGATATCCGGCTTGGAGACAGCGCGCTCAGGCCAGGTCGGGCAAATCAGAAAGCTCAATCGCGAGCTTGAAGAAAAAACTCAGCGTGTAGCTGAGCTTGAGGCTTCCCCGGACGCGCAAGCGCCAGAGGAACGTTTTGCGGAATTGTTCGAAGAAAGAAGCAGATACAAGAAGGAGCGCGATACGCTTGCTCAATATCTGCAGGGATTCTTTGACGTGCTGTATGGCCAAGAGATGCCAGAAGGTTTTCAGAAGAAGCCGAGTGGCTTTGCTGAATTGCCTATCCAGAAGCAGGTTTCGCTTGCCACGGAATATTTGAGCCGTATGTTGTGCATGGCATATGTGGGACAGAAGACTGCAGAATCTCTCCCGCCGCCGAACATATCTTCTGATGTCGTGCCCTTTGGCACTGGGTCAAGCTATTCAAGGCTTGAACCCAACCTGGATACACTCCAATCCCAGCTAGCTCAAGCGCCCTCGCTTTTCGTGGTGGCATGCACCAAGATCTGCATGCGCGAATGGGCTCAGCGTTTGCGCAGGGAAGGGGAGCTTGCCTATAAGGTAGAGACAGTTACTGAGCTTAATGATCTGAATGCTTTTGTCTGTTCTTCGACTCTGCTTAGCGCTGACCAGGACCTGATGTCTTTGGTAGGCGAGGCAGATGTGTCCAAGATCCACCTGGTTTCCGACTGGCTGTGCTCAGGTGCGGGAAGTGGACGGGCACTTTCGCTCATGCCTCAAGCTTCGGGCTGAGTCAATGAATCTTTCGGGCCTTGCGTTTTGCGGGGCCTTTTTTAAAATAATCTACGAAGGAGTCACCACCCTGGCTCGCCATTCGGCAAGCCGCCCCTCCTACTCTAGGAGGGGACATAGTAATTATCGCAACTTAAGTCCCCGCCTTTCGAAGGAGGGGAAACGAAGGGGTGGTATTCGATATTAAAAACCTCTGAACAATCAGTTGATCAATTCAGAGGGTGAGTTGCGGTGACGGCTTCAGTCCCAGGAGTCGAAATCTCTCCTGTAGTCATCATCATTGTCGTCCAGGTCGACTTGCTCGACCTGCTGCTCATGGAATTGCTTGCAGCGCACGCAGTCGGCCGTATGCGGGCCAGGGTGCGTTTCGCCTGCGGCGACCAGGGCGGCGCGGTAGGCCGGGAAGTCCACGCATCGAGCATCGCTTGGGCATAAGTCCAGGATGGCCTGCGCAATGGTCTGCCGCGCCTTTTCCTCATTGTAGGGGCTCATGACCATGACGTCGAACGCGCAGGCTGTTGCCGCGAGGTGCACGTTCATGTTGTAA
>JBAYJJ010000046.1:0-9602 GCA_041665165.1 Patescibacteria group bacterium
AATCACGAACTGCACATGGCCTTCGATGGATATTATCTCGCATGATATCGGATCTTGAAATTTGCCTTTTATCCATTTGTCGGTCCAAGTAATCGGAGAATGGGCTCCGGCAAAATGGGCGAACATGTTCTCCACGGCTTTAAGCGACTGCCCCGGATCTTTTTCTGAAAACTTCGGGATATCCAAGGCTAACACCACCCACTCTTTCTGCCTAGCCGACAGCATGCGCCTCCAAAACAGCCAGCCCTCGGCCCCGGCCCAAAAAAAAGCAATTATGAACAATAGCCAGCCGCCATGCACAAACAAATAAGCCATCGCCTGAAACGGGCTCTGGCCTGCCTGCACCAGGAAAGCATTTACATCAAACGTCAATCCATTGTTCAGGAAGTTCAAAAAATCCTGCATACGCAACTATGATAGCATAAAAATTAATGTGCGGGAATATGAAGGTAGAGACGTCCCGGCGGGGCGTCTCTACTGTGTAACCTGGTAAATTTTACGTTTTCTTGCGCTTGGAAACGTTGTGGAATGTCACCAGCAACGGAGCTGCTATGAAGATGGACGAATAAGCCCCGACCGTAATGCCGATAATCAAGGCCAGCGAAAAGTCGCGCACCGAGTCTCCGCCGAACAAGAAGACAGCGACTAATGCCAACAGAGTTGCCACGGTCGTATTGATGGAGCGAACAATGGTCTGGTTAAGCGAACGGTTGACGATCTCCTCAAAAACGCCGGATGTCTTCTGCAGATTCTCGCGTACGCGGTCCATGACCACGATCGTATCATGAATTGAGAAGCCCATGACAGTCAGGATTGCGGCTATGAACGATGTCCCGACTTCTGTGCCATGCAAATGGCCCAATAACGCAAAGACGCCGATTGGGACTATTACATCATGCACTGCGGTCAAAGCAGTGATTAATCCGTATTTCCAGGACTGGACTGGCACAGACACTTTCCTGAACGTGAAAGCGATGTAGATCAGAATCGCGATGAAGACTATGGCCAAGGAATAAATGGACTTGGTACGCAACTCATTGCCGATCACCGGACCGATTGAATCAAACCTAAGTTCAGTGATGTTGACGTATTTGGTTTTGACGGCGGCCAAAAATTTCTGGTGCGTATCTTCATCCATGACCTTGGTCCTGAAGCTCAAATCCGTTTCGCCAACAGGCTGGACAACTATTCCGCCCAGATCAAGCGGCGCAACCAAGCTCTCAGCTTCTACCGGCGTGGGCCTCTGCCCCTCAAACCTGATCATGACCAATGAGCCTCCGGCAAAATCAATGCCCTGCTTCAAGCCGAAGATGGCCACAAAAGCAATGCTTGTGCCGATCAGCACCGCAGAGATGATGTACCAGATGTAACGATATTTGATTATGTTCATATATTTAGACTTTATTCTCTGTCTGCGCTTCTGGCTTAGGCATCAAGAAGAACCATCCTAACTTAGAGACGACCGTATTCGTGCAGATTAGGCGCATCAAGTTGCGGGTCACTGTAATGGCCGTAAACATGGAGACCAATACGCCGACGGCCAGGGTAAGGGCAAAGCCCCTGACAACCGAAGAAGTGAACCAATACAAGACTGCGCACGAAATCAAGGATGTCATGTTGCCATCGCGGATGGAGAGCCAGGCGCGCTTGAAGGCCTCTTCCATGGCCAGGCCATATGGCTTGCCGTTTTTCAATTCTTCTTTTAAGCGTTCAAAAATAAGCACGTTCGCATCCACTGCCATGCCGATGGAAAGTATAAAGCCAGCGATACCGGCCAATGACAATGTGACTGGCAAGATCTTGAATATCGCCATCGAAATCAAGGTATAGACTCCCAATGCCACGACTGAGATCAAACCCGGGAGCCGATAAAACAAGATCATAAACAGCGAGACCAGGAGCAAACCCCAGAGCACTGCTTTCAATGAAGCAGCGACCGAGGATTCTCCGAGTATCGGACCGACTGATTGTTGGGCGATCAATTTGATCGGGACTGGTAATGCGCCGGCCGTAAGCCTTTGGGCCAAAGTTTTAGCCTCGTTCACGCTGAAGTTGCCGGTGATCACGGCTTTTCCGCCCATGATTTCAGTCTGCACTGTTGGCGTGCTGATCGCTTGGCCATCCAGGAAAATCGCGACCGGTTTGCCGACATTGCGTTTGGTAATCGCGGCGAACAATTTGGTGCCTTCATCATTGAATTGCAAACCGACTTCTGGCACGCCGCTTTGCGGATCAAACTCTACCCCGGCACTGACCAATTGTTTGCCGGTCAAATCTGTCGTCTTCCAACCGTCTGATGGCGGCAAGATATCTGACTCAAGTACTTTCTTGAAAGTGATTACGCGCACGTGCACATCCTGGACACTGCGCTCATTCTCTTTATAGATGAGGTGATAGCCAAAAGAAGTTTGGACCGGTTCAGAAACTTGGCCCTTAGCCAAAGCAAATGCCGCGTTCTCGAATTCTGCGACCATTGCGCCTTTGCCGAACCAACCCAAATCTCCGCCCGTATCCTTGGCACCCGGCTCTTCGGAATACTGTTTGGCTAATTGGATGAAATTCTTATCAGTGACTTGCTTCTTTATGTCCTTGATCTTGGCCAAAGCCTCTTCTTTTGTCCTGACAGTCGATGTCGGGGCCATTTGCGCTCCGGTATATTGGATAAGTATGTGCGCGGCCTGGATCTCTTGCCCGACATCCTTCTTTTCTTCAACCTTGACCACGGCATAGCCATTGGCCAGCTTCACGACAGTCGGCAAAACCGAACCCGCGTCGGCTTTGACGGCCGCTACATAGATGTCCGCATATTCTGGCTTGTCTTTTATGAAACCCAAATCCCCGCTCGCATCCTTTTGGCTCTGGATATCGCCATTGTCTTTTGCTAGATTCTGGAAATTATTAGAATCCTTCAGAGCCTTGGCCAAAACATCAGCAGCTTTTGTGGAGGCTTGCTTGTCCGACGCTTCGATTTGTTTCTTTTCATCAGCCGTAAGTGATCGTGGAGCATCAGTATTTTGTTCCTTGAATTCCAAGATCGGGGTCTCGCCGATCATCTTGATGGCTTGGTTTATGTCTTTCACGCCAGCTAACTCAACAGCGACTCTCCAGGATTCACCGGCGCGAGTCGTCTGAATCAACGGTTCTGACACGCCCATGGAATTGACGCGCCTCTCAATCACGTCGCGCACGCCATCCAAGGCAGACGACTGCTTGTCTGCGGCTACGCGCGATACATCCGCTTCGTATTCCAAGCGTGTTCCGCCTTGCAAGTCCAGACCCAACACAAAAGGCTTGTCTATATGCCCAAAGTGCGTCTTGAGCATGAAGTTGGCCTGGTCAATCACCCAGTTAGCCGGGGGAGGATATACAATGGCTCCGACGACCACAAAAAGCAGTGCAATCAGGGCAACGCGGCGCTTGACCGAAACCCGCGGGACGCCTGAAACTGAAGGTAGTTTTTTAGACATAAATATCGGCGAAAGTATAGCTAAACTACGCTTAGAATGCAAGTCTTCGGTTTTTGCTACTGTTCCAGGATTCTAGGATTGTTTTTGATTGCCTTGGCCAATTCCTCCAAAAGCGTGCGGTTCAGCTCAGCTTCTTTCTCAGATGAGGCTTGGAGTTTGTTCGCTTTTTCCTTATCCCCGCTCTTTTTCGCTTGATCAATTGCTTTGGTCCACTCTTTTTTCCTTGCATCAATATTAGCAACATATCTTTCCGCATGTGGCCAAAATTTAGCCAATTCTATTTTTGTAAGTCCTGTCGCAATTCCCTTGACATCTTCCACGGCTTTTAATTTTTCCACTGACAAACCAATTGCAAAGTTTTCAGCTTTAAGCTCGAATTCCCCTCTCGCTGTTTCAAATCCTTTCCCATGCCTCTCCCTGCTCTCAGCCTGACCGATTTCAGTTTTTACTTCTTTGGGAGCATGTCCTTCGGCCGCACCTGCGAACCCCCCGCCCTCAACAGACGCCTGTCTGACTCCTTCCCATTCCTTTCGTGTTTCCTCAAACTCTCTGGCCTGCTCTTCTGGAGTTCCTGATTCCTGCCACTGTTTATTCAGCTTTTGGAATTCTTCTGCTTGTTCAGCCGTGATACTTGAGCGCTTGTTAAGCTGCGCACGGGCTCGTTGCAATGCTATGGTCTTTTCTTTTTTTTCTTGCTTTTCTTGAGCTTCCCGTATCGCAGCAGATGTTTCTAATACAAAATTAGCCAGCTTTGCAGGGCTCTGAGTCGTCATGGCATTCCATGCGCTACCTATGTCTTCATTCTTTACGATTCTTTCCAAGTGGTCTTCAAGTATTTCCACTGCTTTTTTGTCGCTTTCACCAACCGCTTCGCGGGCCATTTCTGCATAGACTTCTTTAGCAAGCACAAAATTTTCAGCAGTCATTCCGGCCTTCAATAGATCAGCCGTCATCAACCTCTTGTCGTTTGTACGAAAAAATTCCTGGATACCTTCTTTATCCTCTGCTCTTTGGTCTTTTGCGTGCTCGACCATCTTTTTGCCTTCGTGAGTTTTCTTCACTTCTCGCGTAGCGTCATTTCCTATATTTTCGTACATACAATAAATATCTTAGCACTTTTGGGCCTTGGTCATCCAATATACTTGAATCTCGGCACCAATTGCCCGTCAATCTCTACCTCTTCCAAAAACATTTTAAGCGGCCTAACCCAAAGCGATCCCTGATCATACAAGGCGCGGTAGACGACTAGTTCTTCCAAAGTCTCGCTGTGGTGCGCAAGGCCGACAACATCGTACTCGCCGCCTTTATAATGTTGATATTTCCCGGGCTTTAAGCTCACGGCTTCTTGCGACCAGGCTGGGGCAGACATATTTATGCTGCCCAATCCTCTTCCTGCATGTCTTTCTTTTTGTCCATCAAGCGCTTGACCTTGAGATACTTCACGGCATGGCCAACAAAAGTATTCACGATAATCGGATCGATTGGGCCCTTCACCGGAACCATGGCCGTATACTCGTTTACCTTTTCAGCTTGCTTCAATAAATCATCCGGATATTCCGTCTCAGCCAAGAAATTCGCAAGCTTGACGAGCAGTTCGCGCTGTTTCCATTCATTTTTCGCTTTCCTTAGCCGTTTAATAACTTTTTCGATTTCTTGGTTGCGTTTTTCCCTAAAATTAAACTCATCCTTTACTTGGATGCCGGATTTGTACTCGCTTGGTTCAAATCCGCGCGGCAGTGGCGCTGGAGTGGGAATCGTATCGTGAGCCAAGTATTCTGACTCAGGATTTATTTCAAAAAGTTCGGGCATATTATTTCCCATGGCATTTTTTAAATTTTAAGCCTGACCCGCATGGGCACAAGTCATTCCGACCGATATTTTTATATTTCGGATCTCTAGCTTCTAACTTCGAACTTCTAGCTTCTGGGTTGAGTTCGTCCGATGTCTTGGCCGCGCCTTGGAAAACCAAGGGCTGATTGCCGGTGGTCAACTGGAATTGGCGGACAGCGGCTTGCCTAGCGATTTGGATCTTAAATACTGCATGGGCTACAGCTTTGTTGATCAAGGCGTTCAGCTCATTGAACATGCGATAAGCTTCGCGCTTGTATTCCACGAGCGGGTCATGCTGGGCATAGCCTTGCAGGCCGATGCCGCGGCGCAAGTGATCGATGTTATCCAAGTGCTCAATCCACAAATCATCGAAAGCGCGCAAGAGAATACTCTTTTCAACTTCAGCCATGAAAGCCTTGTCCCCAATGCTGTTTTCGATCAATACATACGCCTCATTGGCCAGTTTGATGCCCAAATCAATTATCTCAGTGCGTTTTTTAGCCATGTCCATTTTGCCGTGGAACGAAACTTCAATCTGCATGAGCTTGGACGTTGCATCGACATCGGCCGGCAAAAGCGCGCCCATGGCTTTGGCGATTTCTTCCACGTCCCACAAAGCCGGGTCTTCTGAGCTGGTATGGAAGGATACGATTTGTTCTATCTCACCTTCAACAGCTTGCAAAATGCGCACCTTGAGCGGGCGCTCGCCTTCGGTCGTAGGTTTGACAGCATCTTCCAGGATCTGGCGGCGTTGGCCATAAATAGCCACGCGGTGCTTGTTGATTACGTCATCATATTCCAGCAAATGTTTGCGGATATCAAAATGATGGCCTTCCACTTTTTTCTGGGCCGAGGCAATGGCACGCGTCAGCATCTTGCTTTCGATTGGCTCATCCTCTGGAATGCGCAGCATTTCCATCCTCTTTTTCATGGAGTCTGAACCGAAAATGCGCATCAAGTCATCCTCAAGCGAAACATAAAATTGAGTCGTACCTGGGTCGCCTTGGCGGCCGGCGCGTCCGCGCAACTGGTTGTCTATGCGGCGGCTTTCGTGGCGCTCTGTGCCCAAAACATGCAAACCACCGAAGTCGCATACGATTTTTGCATCTTCTGGATTTGGCGGGTTGCCGCCCAAGATAATGTCCACGCCGCGGCCTGCCATGTTGGTCGCGACAGTGACAGCGCCTTTGCGGCCAGCTTGTGCGATCCATTCGCCTTCACGTTCGTGGTTTTTTGCGTTCAAAAGATTGAATGGAATGCCTTCAAGCTCGAGCAGCTGGCCCAAAACTTCGTTCTTCTCAATGGAAGCTGTGCCGACCAAGACCGGCTGGCCTGATTCATGCAAGCGCCTGATTTCGCGCACAACAGCTTTAAACTTGCCGCTCTCTGAACGGAAAACTCGATCAGGAAAATCCGAGCGCTTGTTTGGCTTGTTGGTCGGAATAGAAACGACTTCCAATTTGTAAATTTTTGAGAATTCTTCGGCCTCGGTCGTGGCCGTACCAGTCATGCCGGCCAGCTTTTCATAGATGCGGAAATAATTCTGGAAAGTGATCGTGGCCATGGTAATGCTCTCGCGCTGGATTTTGACATGCTCCTTGGCCTCTATGGCCTGGTGCAGGCCTTCGCTGTAGCGGCGGCCGATCATCAAGCGGCCGGTAAATTCGTCCACGATCAAAACCTCATCGTCTTTCACCACGTAATCCTTATCCCGTTTGTACATGGCATAAGCGCGCAAAGCATTTTCCAAGTGATGGACCAATTTGACGCCGCCCTGGGCATACAAGTTTTCCACGCCCAACCATTTTTCCATTTTTGAGATACCAGTTTCAGTGATTGTACAGGCGCGCAACTTTTCGTCTGTATTATAATCAGTCGTCGAATCAAGCTTGGGCACTAATGATGCGAAACGATAATACATTTCGCTGGATTCTTCGGCCGGGCCGCTGATGATGAGCGGGGTGCGCGCTTCGTCGATCAAGATGGAGTCTACTTCGTCAACAATGGCGTAATTCAAAGGCCGCTGGACCATCTGGTCCAAACCCATGACCATGTTGTCGCGCAAATAATCAAAACCAAATTCATTATTTGTTCCGTAGGTGATGTCAGCTGCATAAGCCTCACTGCGCGAAACCGGGCGCAAGTAATCCATATCCACGCGGAACGACCCTGTCTCATCGCGATCCTCATCATGCTGAGGCTCTGCCTTAAACTCCGGGTCATACACATACCCGCTTTCGTGCTGGATACAGCCAGCTGAAAGACCAAGCGCGTGATAGACCTGGCCCATCCACACAGTATCGCGGCGGGCGAGATAATCATTGACCGTGACCACGTGCACGCCTTTGCCTGAAAGCGCATTGGCATAAACCGGAGCAACAGCCGTCAAAGTCTTGCCTTCACCGGTTTTCATTTCCGCTATCTGTCCCTTGTGCAAAACATAGCCGCCGATGATCTGAACATCGTATTGCCTTTGCTTCAGATTGCGCTTTGACGCCTCGCGAGCCACTGCAAAAGCTTCCGGAAGAAAGTCATCCAGGTTTTCGCCTTTTTCCAGTCTGTCTTTGAACTCTTTAGTCTTATCCTTAAGCCCGTCGTCAGTCAGCGTCTGAATTGCAGCTTCTAGTGCATTCACCTGGTCAACAAAGGGTTTTAATCGCTTAACTTCGCGCTCATTCGGGTCTCCAAATATTTTCGTATAAATAGACATAACTGGCTTATCTTACGGATAAACCAGCCAAAAGTCAAAGGCGCGTTTCCTTATTAGCGTCCTCTTACTTTTTCTTTCCAAGCGATCATTTCTTCGCGCAAATGATCCTTTACCTTGTCGATTGCTTTGTAAAGATTTTTCTCGTCCTTTTCTACCCTGAACACATGGTTAGGCACTTGCACCATGGTGATGCATTTATAGATATCGCCTTTTAGATGGTGGTGCGTATCCAACCCCAAGTCAACTTCGATGTGGATGATGTTATCGTAAAATTTCTCAAGGCCTGCGAACTTTGTCTCGGCATAGTCCTTTATCGCGTCCGTCATGTCCATGCCCATGGCACGTATGTTAAAAGTCATATTCCTCGCTTTTACACAGCACCCATAGCTTTCAGCGAAGGGTGCTTGTTATATTTAAAGGATAAGGCACTATCAACGGGCAGTCAAAAGCCTACGAGCTGGACTTCATCCTCCAGCATGATGCTGTATTCGTCCCTGATTTTCATTTTTACTTTGCTGGTCAACATCAGAATATCCTGCGCCCTGGCTTTGCCCAGGTTGACGATGAAATTGCCGTGCTTTTCGCTCACTTGCGCGTCCCCTATCTGCTCGCCAAGCAAACCCGTTTGGGCAACCAGCCAGCCGGCTGAGATGGACTTGCGGTCCAGCATGTCTTGCGGGATATCTTTGACATCTTGTTTGAGCTTTTCAAGTTCTGCTTCGTCATTAAAAACAAAATTCTTGAACATACAGCCTGCACTCCCGTTTTCCAGCGGTTGTTTCTCTTTACGCAACTGAACGATTTCGTCCATGCGCTTTTTGAGGGCTTCTGCCTCGCCTGGCACTAAGCCGAAAGTGGCGCGCAAAATCACATGCGGCTCGGCCTTGAACTTGCTGTCGCGATAACCGAATCTGCAATCAGCTTTGGTATAGACCATGCGCTTGAAATCCGAAAGGCGGATGCAGTCCACTGTCACCAGAGTATCTTTGACTTCGCCGCCATAACAGCCTGAATTGCCGAAGATGGCGCCGCCGATCGTGCCAGGCACGCCCACAGCCCATTCAAAACCAGCCAAACCAGCTTCAGCGGTCTGGCGCGCGACCATGGATGTTATGGCCCCGGCTTCGGCCGTCACAGTCTTGTTGCGTAATTTTATTTCGCGGAAAGCGCATTGGATCATCAAGCCGTCAAACCCGCTGTCTGACACCAGCATATTTGACCCGCCGCCGAAAACATAAAATGGCAGGCTGAGCTCTTTGCACTTTTCCAATGCCAAAACCAAGACATCCGGCGTTTCAGCCATCAAAAACAGCTTGGCTGGCCCGCCAATGCGCAAATTGGTGTGCTTTGCCATGGGCTCGTTCTCCAAAGTCTGCGGAAAGGCTTGTTTGAATTTGGTAAGTTGGTCTGGTGACATAAGAGGATACCCTTTATCATATATTATGCGCTTAAAAGCTTACAAGACTAACTCATCCTGGCTCGTCGTTCACCCTAGCCGCCTTTGGCGGGAACGACGAGCCTGTCCTTCCCTTACACCAAGGGAAGGACTTGAATTGATTAGTTTAACAGTTTGAGCCCTGAGCTCTCTCTTGTTG
>JBAYJJ010000047.1:0-9229 GCA_041665165.1 Patescibacteria group bacterium
CGCAAATCCCACTTTGACTTACGAATTATCACCGCCTGGGGCGAGATCCCGCAAAAGCATATCTTTTAATGCGGCGGCGGGACGAATACGAACGAATATACGAATGGTGTTCATTGACATGAGGCGCTTCTTGTGCCAATCTTCACTCGAACCCAAACTGAGAGGTGAACCATGTCCTTCGAAAAGAAGCTTGAAAAAGACGAAAAACTGATGAAAAGGGGCGTCCTATGGATCGTCTTCGGTCTGATGGTCATCCTGGGTTTGACCTGGGTGATTCAAGGCAACGATTTCTTCTTGTACAAGGTCTTCGCCCCCAAATACGAGGCCGCCCGACGCGAGACGTTCGAGCAATCCAAGGCCTACAATCAAGGCACGATTCAAGAACTGCAGCGCATGCGGTTCGAGTACGTGAAGGCTGCACCAGAGCAGAAAGCCGCGCTCGCCTCAGTCATCCTCCACCAGGTCGCAGACTTCGACGAGAACAGGTTGCCGCCGAATCTGAAGGATTTCATCAACCAGCTCAAGCGTGAGCGCGAGACAGCCAAATAGGCCGTCAGACCGAGGAGATGAGAATGAACACGTTTATCAAGACCCGATTCTTCGTTCTGTTCTTCCTCCCACTCATTGCGGTCCTGGCGGACTGCAACGAACCTTCCAGCGACGATGTGCAGCGACGACAGCAAGAGCAGATCCTGATGGAAGGTACGGCCCAGATCGGCATGCCAGCCGTCAAGAACTTCCGCGAGCGTCGCCTGCTCAAGATGATTCTAGAGCTTCGCGACCAGAATGACGTGAGCACTTTCACGTATCTCTGGAGCGATTACCAGGGCAAGTGGGTGTTCTTCTGCCACTCCATCGGCTACGGCATCCCGTATGCAACGCAATATACCAACCCACAGAAAGTAGATTGCAATACATCCAGGTGTGCAACATTGCCACAAGCCGATCCGAATGGGCTCTTCTCACCAGCATCGGCCGAAGGCACATGGGTCATGTGCAAGGACCCCAAAGGCCCTGACGTGAAGCCGGTCTACATTGAGCCCCGCTCAATCGTCTCACCTTTCGAGCTTCCGGACTCTGCCGTGACGCCTGTAGCGACACCGAGGGTTCCTTCAACCGAAGCCCCGAAGCCGGACAAGAAGTAGTCTCAAGTCTCTAAATCCCTGTGCAATCTGCAACAGGGTTTTTTGTTTATTTGACCGGATTTGCCAACATGCTAACCTATGACAAACAAAAAGCGAGGTGAAGCATGAGACAATATCAGGCTCTTCCGGAATTGGCCTACGACTTCAAGATCAAAAGCATCCGCTCCCCTGGCTTGAAGCTTCGGGACCATTGCTATGTGGGTATCAGGCTAAAGCTCGAGCAAGATGGCCTAAGGGCTAAAATCGTTTTCTCAAGCGATACGCTGGCTCGAGCTTGCGCAGATACCAGCCAACCGCTTTCGCCCTTGGATTTCAAACCGCTCACCATGTTTGCGATCCCAGTGACCAAGTTCGCAGAGAAAGATTTTGATCCGTGCAGAGCCTTGTGCGCTTTTCTGGAGACGACCCTGTCTCAAACCGGGACTCTGTTGATTACTCTGTCTGTTTCAAAGCAAGAAAACACGATCCTTACTTTTGAACATCCTATCTATCGCGGCTCAATCAGCATTTCGACAAGCGTGATCACAAAATACTTCGATGCAGACAAACAACCGTCTGCTACCATCTCTACTCTCTAGACGCCTTAAGCGTCTTTTTTGATCCCTCACCCCTGCCCCTCTCCCATCGAATGGTCGAGGGAGTACAAAAAAGCGCCCGAGAGAGCGCTGAGACGTCAGTCAATGAAAGGTACGAGGAATGGAGCCAGACCCAGCGTCATTCCACGAGTCTCGTCGTCCATGTCGTGGACCTTGAGCTTCTGTCCGGGGTTGAGGTTCACGCAGACCTGACTCTTGTCGTACAGGTTGAACATGGGCCCCGAGGAGAACGTGGCGGATTTTGCCTCATCCGGACCAGGCTGATAACCCCGATGGCAAGTTGAGGTCCGGACGCTAATCGGTACGTCAGTCAACTTGGCTTGAACGAACTGCGCCATGGCAAAGAATACAGCCACCTCAGCCACACCGCGTACCATCACGCGCATTTCCTCTACGCGTAAGATATGCCCATCGCGCGTTTTGAGTCCTGCTGTGCGCGCAATATTCTCCAGCATGTCTGACTGCTCAACATAAGACCGATTAGCCGTGCCTGGCATGATTCCCGGCAAAGCCAAGATCCAATATCCAGGCTCCTGATTAGTGCCAAGGTATTCAGCCTCGTATGGACAATATGTCATGTGGCCCTTGGGGAAATTCGGGTCTTTGGTCCACCACTCTGGGTCCAAAATGTCTGCATCCATCAAGTGCTCAAGCGATATATGTGGCGGGATGAACCAAAGCACTGGGTCGTTATAACCAATGGTCTGGCCCAACCAGATCAAGCGCTGGATGGCTTTTTCGCTTGGCAAGTTGCGCGGCGGGCCAGGCATGGCTTGCATCACGTTCTCCAAATCAGCACGCTTTTCTGGCGGCGTACGGCTTAACAACCAAGCCTGAAAGCCCATGGTGCGCTGGAAAGCCTCGCGGGCCAGTTGCATGACAACCGGTGTGATTGAACTCGTTGACCGGCTTGAGGGCTTATCCGAAACCGGTGTTGACGATGCGATTTCCTGCGTTTTATGCAAGGGCGAGCTGGACAGGGTCTGCTCAGCCGGCTTGATGAATTGGTCAGCCGGAAACAATCCCCTGCGCTTTTTGGGCACTGACGAATTCGTCAGACGGCCTTGGCGCTCGCGGCCCTCAGAAAACAAAAGTGTTTTATCAAGTGCCATGGGCGTGCCAATGACAACTGCGCGCACTCCTGAATCAGCCGCAACAGTTTGGGCTGGCTGGCTGGAATCTTGCACGCTATGCAAGGTGTCATCCTTGTGATGATTGTCTTGATCTGGCTTGCTGGACATCTGCTCCTCCTCATCTATGTCCAAAGAACGTTTTAGATTGAAAAACAAGTAAACCAATAATTTGGCTTTATGTCAAGGTTTGTCCATCTAGAGTACAAAGACGAGAATCGCACAAACCGTCGTGACCAGGAATGTGATGATTCCGAGAGTATTGGACAGCCAGCCATTGACCCGAGAGCCCATTATTTTTTTGTCATTGGATACTTTCAGGATAATCAGGATTAACGGCGGAGTGACAAGACCATTCAAAACCGCGGCCCAGATCAAGGCTTTGATGGGGTTGACGCCCATGAAGTTGATGAGCAAGCCGATCAAAGTAGAGATGGTGATCACGCCGTAAAAGCCATGCGCTTGTTTGAACTTTTTGTACAAGCCTTCTTTCCAGCCAAAAGCCTCGGACAAGGCATATGAGGCTGAGGCAGATAAGACAGGCACTGCGAGCAAGCCCGTGCCAATGACTCCGATGGCAAAGACATAAGACGCGAACCTGCCAGCCAAAGGCACTAAAGCTTCGGCTGCCTGGGCAGAAGTCTGGATGTCATAAAGCCCATGCCTAAAAAACGCGAATGCGGCCGTGGCAATGATGCAGAAGGTGATGAGCTGGGAAAAAGTCATGCCGATCACAGTGTCTGTGCGCATATCAGCGATTTCATGGGCTGTGGCGCCTTTGCGCTTGGCGATCGTATTCCTGCCCTGCGTGATTTCTTCTTCGATTTCCTCATTGCCTTGCCAGATGAACAGATACGGTGAGATGGTGGTGCCAAGCAAAGCCACGATCATCATCACGAATTCCTTGGTCAATTCAAAATGCGGAATAAACGCCACGCTGAACAACGACTTCCAATCCGTGGTGACTAAAAAAACCGTGACCACATAGCTCAACAGCGTAAGCGCAAACCATTTCAAGACTTTGGCGTAAGTCTTATAGGTGATGAAGATCTCCAAAAACAAAATCAAAACCGTATAGCCGATGGCCAGCACTGCAAACGGAACTTGCGGGATGATCAAGCGCGTCGTATCGGCCATGGCGCCCAGATCAGCGCCGATGTTGATCGTGTTCGCGACCAAGACCAAAAAAACCAAAACATACAAAATCCATTTGGAATATTTCTTCCTGACCACTGATGTCAAACCTTGGCCTGCGACCATGCCGATCCTGGCCACCATTTCTTGGATGGAAATCATCATTGGCCACATGAACAGCACTGTCCAAATCTGGCCTAAGCCAAACCCAGCGCCAGACTGCGTGTATGTGGCAATGCCTGATGGGTCGTCATCAGATGCGCCCGTGATAAAACCCGGACCGAAACGTTTCAAAATTCGTCGAAGCAAATTCGGCATGTGGGTATTATAGCATACCAACCATTGTCATCCTGAGCGGAGTTGGACGGAGTCGAAGGATCTGGACCGTTCTGCGTCACGGATCAAGCCAGATCTTTCGACTTCATTCGTAGAACTCATTTCGCTCAAGATGACATTAAATGGTTACTTAATCTTCCCCCTCAGTTTTCTGTGATACGCAATGGCAAAACGGTGCGATTCGTCTCGCACATGCACGAGCAAGCTCCTATGTTCCTCAAGCATGCGGCGCATGGCCTCGAACGCAGGCGGAATCACAAGCTCGTCCTTATCGCGGTCAGGGCCTTTGGCCATGCCAATGACCGGGATGATGCGCGCGGCCGGCAATTCAGCCAGAACCTGCAAAGCGACATTGACCTGGCCTGCGCCGCCATCGATCAAAATCAGATCCGGCCATTCCCAACCATGTTCGTGGTGCGTAAAACGCCTGCGCAAGACTTCGCGCAAGCTCGCATAATCATCCGGGCCAAACACAGTCCTGATCTTGAATTTGCGATACAAAGATTTTTCCGGCCCGCCATGGCGGAACACGACCATAGAACCTGTGGCTGATGTGCCGGAAATATTCGAGATGTCATAGCCTTCAACCCGGCCGAATAATCCTCCGCCAGTGATTGCTTTGTCCGGCGCATCGTCTTTAGTGATCACGGAAAGGTCCCTGATATGCTCCAAAGCAAAAAGACGATTGCGGGTCTCTCCTGCTTTTTCGTATTCATGCGCTTTGGCCGCGGCTTTCATCTCTCGGTTGTATTTTTTGATGAGCTCGAACCTTTTGCCTTCAAAAAACGCCATCATGTCGCGGACGACTTTGGCATACTCGCGCTTGCTGACAGAGCTGATGCACACGCCAGGACATTGCTTGAGGTGCACATAGAAACACGCGCGCTTTTGCCCTGGCACGCAAGTGGTCCAAGGTATTGCTTTGCGGATAACGTCTAACGCGGCTCGCACAGCGCGCGCTGAAGTGAATGGGCCATAAACTGCTTTGTATTTTTTGGAAGCGCGGTCATCAAAATCCGTGGCGCGCAGGATGAAGGGGCGCGGAAAATCTTCGTCAGTGATCACCAGGTAAGAAAAACTTTTGTCATCCTTTTCCAGGATGTTATAAAACGGCTGATAGCGCTTGATCAAGCTTGCTTCTAAAAACAAAGCCTCAATCGCAGTCGGCTGTTCAATATAATCGATTGTTACGATTTCTGACACCAACTTCTCGATCCTGGCATCGTGCGGCCGCGTAAAATACGAATCCACCCGCCTTTTGAGCGAAGTAGCCTTGCCTATATATATGATGTCCCCAGTCTGATTCTTCATCAAATACACGCCCGAAACATCAGGCAACTGGCCATTTTTCAACTTTACGCGAGCTGGAATCATGGCTCAAATAATAAACTTACAACTGACAACTTACAAGAGTAGACAACAGCCTTCAGACGACAGACGGCAGGTGCGATATTGACGTTTATGGCAAAAGTTGCTAGGTTGGGCACAGCACAAAACCAGGAGGACCAAATGACTACCCTGAACATTCCGCTCCCTACACAAGCCTCAGGCGAGATGCCCAAGCAAGTATCCTACCGTTGGTGCAAAGCGCTTTATGATGCGCTGCAGCCCTTGAAGGAATACCTACTTCAAAATGGTGCTCCGGCAGTGAACGTAGATGTTGCAACTAGCCCATACACAAGCGTGTCACTCTGGAAGTCGTGGGAAGAACGAGACGAGATTGCGTTAACAGATATATGCAATATTGGGCTCACTGCTGACGGAATGATAAACTTTGAAACCATCGTATTCCGATACAAAGACTTCCGTGGAGACGGAAGCTCTGCCAGAAAAAAGTTCGCCAAGGTAATCAAGCACTTGGAAGAGCACGCCGTGCCCCAAGTCGCACCCGAGTGGATTGCCAAGGCTCTTGAGGCCTTGAACGGCAAGTGATTCTCCTTCAGCCCTCTTCAAACGTGAAGAGGGATTTTTGTATCTACGGGTATTGACGCGCTGGACAAAAACTGCTAGGTTGGGCACAGCTCAATCGACAACCTAGGGAGGCCGTCATGCTCACAACCATCTTGTTTTGGTCAGCTTGTGCGATCGTATACCTGTTCATCGGAACCGTCATCGGACATATCTCCGTGCGCGTATGGAAGAAGCAGACTCACGCATCAGATTCTTCCCAGGAAATCATTCGATCCCCTGCGTTCCTAATCCTGTTCCCAAGAACGTACGCCAAAGGAAGCATAGGTCTACAATTTCCTCCAATAATAGATGAGATCAACCCCAAGAGCACAAACCAATGCGGCACTTATTTAATGGCGCATGCGTTGCTCTGGCCGCTCAAAGTCGCTTGGAGCGCGTTCGTCCTTTCCCTGCTTGCTATATTCCATAGTTTCACGTTTCTCTTGCATGTATTCATGTTCCCGTTCAACCTAATCGTCAGACGAACTTGGGTAGAGGAACAAAAAAAGGCGATGGCGTCAAGAACACGAGTGGCCGAGTTGAAGCCAGCAGACAAACTTGACAGCCTCAAGCACGAGCTCGGCGATACGGAGCTGCAAATCAAAAAGCTCCAAGACAAGAGCAAAGAACTACTCGAAGAAATCCAAAGGCTCGAAAACCAGCGAGCTGCTGAGCAAGGCGCGACTGTCTTCCGAGCGGACATGAGTTCCGAGTCCAAGTGGCGCCCGTCGTCGTCTAACTAACCCTCTCCTTCCTGAGAGGGATTTTTGTATCTACAGGTATTGACGCAAAAGCCTAAAACTGCTTAACTTAAACCTAAGTTCGGACCTCGAAACCAAACAAATGGAGGATGTCATGCATCTAGCTTGGTACATATACCTGATTATCGCAGTCTTGTGGTTATTCATCGGCAACCTCGTCCGGCGCGCTTCGATCTCACGTTGGAAAGCCGAGACCAATACCGTTCGTGACGGAATCGCGGGATTGAATTGGGTGACGTATGAAGTGCGCAACAAACCGACCATAGGTTTTTGGCTGCTGTTTCCGTCTGCTGCCTACTATCGCAACACTGGCCTATACGGCAATGATGAGCCCATGGTATCGGAGATTGATGACCCGACGGCAGCCATCTGGTACTGCGGCCTGTTGTTGCTGTTTTGGCCGATGAAAATCATTCTTAATCTTCTCATCCTCTTTGCAATCTTCTTGTGGTCCCTGCCGCAAATCTTGGGTCCACGCGCATCTCACAGCTGACCCTCTTTCAACTCTGAAAGAGGGATTTTTGTATCTACGGATATTGACATCTGGGGCTAAAGTTGCTTAACTTAAACCCAAGTTCGGACCTCGAAACCAAACAAATGGAGGACGCCATGCATCTAGCTTGGTACATGTACCCGATCTTCGTGACTGCATACCTGTTCATCGGAGACTTGATTGGACGCGCTACAATAAAGCGCTGGAAGGCAGAGGTTGAACCCTACAACATTCGAGCCTCCATCCCACGTTCAGCCTCATACAGGCTGAAGGATGCTCCCACCATCGGCTTTTGGCTCTTGTTCCCCGTGACTGCATTCTGTGGCGATACCAAAACATGTGGCGAGCCCCCGACTGCAAACGAAAAGGATACCTCGTTTTGCCGCCTCGTTCTATTGGTGTTCTGGCCACTAAAAGTAGCCTTCAACATCATTGCGCTCTTGATCATCTTCCTGTCGGTTTTGTATCGGTATATATACTCGCTCCCCGGATTGCTTCAGGCCTGGCTTGAACGTCGTCGGGCCAAACAAGAGCTGGACAAGGCTAGACAAATCGAAACCGCAGAAGCGTCCCAGAAGATCCGCATCGCGACATACGGCGAAGACCTGAGTCGCTTACGTGCGGCTCGCGACCTGGCACAGGAAACGGCTGCAAGCTTTGACAAAAAAATTGCTGAGCTTGAGAGCGAGATGGTCCAAGAGCAAGGCGGAGACGTGTTTCGCGCTAGCGAGGCACTGGAACGGAGGCGCACATGACCATCCACACCCTCCTCGTCGTACTGCTGGTTTTTGCAATCATCGCGGTCATCAGCGTCCTTACCATGGTCTGCCTTGCCCACAAGAAGATCTGGGAAGCGATCCGCGACGCGTGGATTGTGCTGATCATCTTCCTGGCCCTGAGGCCTGTTCGCAAGCCTCGCAACAAAAACGAACACCCGCTCATCTGACTCCCACGATTTATCGTGGGTTTTTTAAATCCGAGACCGCCCCCTACCCCCGCCTACACTAGGCGGGGACGTGACTCAGTGACAAAATAACTAATCCCCGCCTGGTGTAGGCGGGGTGGTGAGCCGAATGGCGAACCGGGGCGGTACCTCCGAATGGATGTAAGCCGAATGGCGAGCCAGGGAGGTACCTCCAAAATGGGTGGTGACGTGATATTATTTACTCATGCTTCAGTACAACGATCCCAAGTTCAAGGCTCGTCGCAAAAAATTACGCAACAACATGACCCGCGCCGAGATACATCTTTGGTCTTTCTTAAAAGACTCTCAACTCGAAGGTATGAAATTTAGAAGACAGTACGGAGTAGGTCCTTACATTTTAGATTTTTATAACCCAACAAATCGTTTGGCTATCGAATTAGACGGCTCATCGCACGATAGCGAAAAAGCATGTTTTTACGATCAAGAAAGGACAGATTATTTAAATGGATTGGATATCAAAGTCCTCAGGTTTGAGAATCAAGCCGTCTTTGAACAAATTGACTGGGTTTTGGATGAAATCAGAAAGACTGCCTCGCTCCACCGCCCCCTACCCCCGCCCGTTCGACTCGCACCAATCTAAGCTCGCTCAGGGCAGGCTCTACGCTAGGCGGGGACGTGGCTAAGTATCGAAAATAACTAATCCCCTCCTAATGTAGGAGGGGTGGCGAGCTAGATAGCGAGCCAGGGTGGTACCTCCGA
>JBAYJJ010000048.1:0-9068 GCA_041665165.1 Patescibacteria group bacterium
CAAAATCCAGTAGACCTTGGCGTCTCTGTTGTCCAGGCCGGCGGTTTGAGGTTGTTGCGCGCTTACGGGACATTCCCGCACCCAAATATTTTCGGCGGCTTCATGGCCATCGGCGCCATCTGTGCAACTTGGCTATCAATACAAAGACCCTCTCTTGGTGTAAGAGAGGGTGCCCCGATGTCCATCGGGGCGGGTGAGTTAGGTCTTGCAGGCCTATTCACTTTTTCCCTCTTCCTCTCTTTTTCACGCTCAGCTTGGATTGGGTTTGCTGTCGCATTGATCGTGATCGTAATCTTGAATCTGAAAAACTGGCGACGACTGCTTGCGCCAATATTGATCTGCATCGCAGTTTTTGGCGTCTCGACTTTTGTGTACAAAGATTTTGTTATTTCGCGTTCAGGCATCGTAGAGTCCAGGACAGAGCAAATATCCAATGCATCGCGAATACAGAGTTATGCGCTTGGTCTGGAGATTTATAGATTGCATCCGCTGGCAGGATCAGGGCCGAACAATGAACTGGCAGTCTATGCATCTGCAAACAACATCACGCAGTCGCCAGCGCCGCTTGAGCCTCCGCATTCTTTTTGGCTGATGCTGCTGGATGATTTTGGTTTAATCGGAAGCTTGTTCATGCTGACCGCAATTTGTTTTGTGATCATCACAATCTACAAACGCAGGAAAAAATTGGATCGTGAAACACTCGCGCTCGCGTTTTCAGTCTCAGCTTGCTGGTTCGTGGTCTCTATCTTAGACCATTATGTCTGGAGCTTGTGGCCTGGGCAGGTTTTGACTGCCTTGACTGTTACCTTGGCCGCTATTACTATATCCTCACATCAATTAGCAGATAAAACGCTAGACTGCTAAGCTTAACTGAATAATTCGCTTAATTTACATATTTTATACGTATGAAACTACGACCATTAGGCGATCACGTGATCGTGAAGCCGCTTCCCAAGGAGGAAACGACCAAGTTCGGCATTATCCTGCCTGATACAGTCGGCAACGAGCGCCCTGAACAAGGCGAAGTTGTTGCTGTTGGCCCAGGCAAATTCACTGAAGACGGCAAACGCGAGGAAATGTCAGTCAAAGTCGGCGACAAAGTCATGTTCAAGAAGTATGCGGCAGACGAAGTCAAAGCCGATGGCGAAGAATATCTTGTAATTAAAGACAGCGACGTGTTCGCAGTGCTTGAATAAAAATATGGCAAAACAACTTTTGTATAATGATGCAGCTCGCCAAGCCCTGAAACGGGGCGTGGACCAGTTGGCCAATGCAGTCAAAGTCACTTTGGGACCTAAGGGCCGCAATGTGGTTTTGGATAAGGGCTATGGCACACCGACCATGACCAAGGACGGCGTTACGGTCGCCAGAGAAATTGAGCTCGAAGACAAATTTGAGAATATCGGAGCAGAGCTCGTCAAAGAAGCAGCCTCAAAAACATCTGATGTCGCTGGCGATGGTACGACCACGGCTACGGTTTTGGCTCAAGCCATCATAACTGAAGGCATCAAGCATCTGACGGCAGGTGCCAGGCCTTTGGCTATCAAGCGCGGCATGGACAAGGCAGTGGAAGCCATCGTGAATGAAATCAAAAATAATATCGCCAAGCCTGTTTCAGAAGATGAGATCGAAAAAGTCGCTGCCATCTCAGCCAATGATCCTGAGATCGGGAAAATTATTGCCGAGGTCATGAAAGAAATGGGCAAGGACGGCGTAATCACAGTTGAGGAGTCGCAGACTTTTGGCATTGATAAGGAAGTTGTGCTTGGCATGCGCATCGATAAAGGTTATGCCTCGCATTACATGGTGACCAATACTGACCGTATGATTGCCGAATACAGCGACCCATATATTTTGATTACTGACAAAAGAATCAGTTCAGTCCAGGATTTGCTGCCGGCTTTGGAAAAAATCGTGCAGTCTGGCAAAAAAGAAGTCGTAATCGTTTGCGATGATATTGATGGCGAGGCTTTGACCACGCTGATCGTCAACAAGCTCCGCGGCACGTTCTCGGCTTTGGCTGTGAAAGCACCGGGCTTTGGCGATCGCCGCAAAGAAATGTTGGCTGACATTGCAGCAGTGACTGGCGCGACTGTCATTACCGAAGATTTAGGACGCAAGTTTGATTCTGTGACGCTTGAGGATTTAGGTTCTGCCCACAAAGTCATTTCCACCAAAGAACATACGACTTTTGTAGAGGGTAAAGGTGACAAGACCAAGGTCGATGAGCGCGTGGCCCAAATCCGCAAACAGATTGAGACTATTGATTCTGATTTTGATCGCGAGAAGCTTCAAGAAAGATTGGCCAAGCTGGCAGGCGGCGTAGGCGTAATCAAAGTCGGAGCCGCAACTGAAGTTGAGATGAAAGAAAAGAAAGACCGCATTGATGACGCAGTAGCTGCAACCAAGGCTGCAGTAGAAGAGGGTATTGTGCCAGGCGGAGGCGTGGCTTTGATTCAGGCTATGAAGGCTGTTGATGCGCTCCAGCTTGAAGCAGAGGAGCAGATCGGCGCATCCATCTTAAAGAAAGCTTTGGAAGCTCCGTTATATGCCATTGCTGAGAATGCAGGCCGCAAAGGTGATGTGGTCGTAGAGCACGTGAAGGCCAGCGAGGGCAAGAAAGGCTATGATGCGGCTAAAGACGAAATGGACGTGGATATGGTGGAGCGGGGAATCATTGACCCGGCCAAGGTCACGCGTTCAGCTCTGCAGAATGCAGCTTCAATCGCCGGCATGTTCTTGACCACTGAGTGCGTGGTGACTGATTTGCCCAAAAAAGAAACTCCTCCAGCCCCGAATATGGGCGGAATGGACTACTAAGCCTGTTTCATGGTAAGTTTATACGTATAAATCGTAATTATTCATTCGTCCCGCATCGCGTTAAATAATAAGCTATTGCGGGATCCCGCCTCAGGCGGTGATAATAAGATAAGTATGCCAGAAACAACAACTGCGCATGTTAAGATGACTTTTGATTCAAAAGACGTTGAGGAGAATAAGGTTATTGCCTCATTGTCATACATTTGGATTCTTTTTTTGGTGCCGCTTTTGACGAAAAAAGATTCAAAATTCAGTAAGGAACATGCCAAACAGGGCTTGATTCTCTTCATTGTCTGGATCGTGACCTCATTGGTAATCTGGATTCCGATTATCGGGCAATTGCTCGGCTTGGCCATCTTGATTGTGAATATCATCGCTTTCGTCAAGTGTTTGATGGGCGAGTTCTGGGAAATCCCATTGATTGGACCACTGCGCAACAAGTTCAATTTGTAATGTAATATTATCGATTGGTAGAGACGCCCCGCCGGGGCGTCTCTACTTTTATACAATCGACAATTTACGCTTCACGCGGTAGCATAAGGGAATGTTAGACGATTTAAAGCAACAATTAGCCTCTTTGCGAGCCAGGTTGGATACTGCCTGGCAGGCCTTGGATTTGACTGCGCGCAAAGAAGAGATTGGTGCGCTTGAGGCTGAGACCTCGGCCTCGGACTTTTGGAGCGACCAGGAAAGGGCCAGGCGCGAAATGCAAAAGCTGTCTGACTTGAAAAAAGAATATGATGAATGGTCTGGCTTGCGCACTGACATTCTGGAGCTTGAGGAGTTGCTAGAAATAAGCGGAAAAGACGAAAATTTCCTGAAAGAAGCAGAGGCAAAGATAAAAGAACTTGAGACCAAGTTTTCCAAGCAGGAATTTTCAATGCTTTTTTCCGGTGAGCATGATGTCTCAAGCGCGGTCATGTCCATCCACGCAGGCGCGGGCGGCACTGATGCGCAAGATTGGGCAGAAATACTGCAGCGCATGTATTTCAGATATGCAGAAAAGAAAAATTGGAAAGTCCGGCTTGTTGACGAGAGCCGCGGCACAGAAGCTGGCATAAAATCCTGCACCTTTTTCGTGGAAGGCAGGTATGCGTATGGCCACTTAAAAGGCGAAGCTGGCGTGCACCGCTTGGTCCGCCTTTCGCCGTTCAATGCAGATTCACTCCGCCAAACATCATTTGCCCTGGTTGAAGTCCTCCCTGAATTGGAAGATACAGTGCAGATTGAGATCAAGCCCGAAGATTTGAGGATCGATACTTATATGAGCGGCGGCAAGGGCGGGCAATCCGTGAACACGACTTACTCAGCTGTGCGCATCGTGCACTTGCCGACCAAGATCACTGTCACTTGCCAGAACGAAAGATCGCAGACCCAGAATCGGGAAACAGCCATGAAGATCTTGAAATCAAAACTGGTTTTGCTCAAAGAAGAGGAGATGCGCAAGGAAAAAGAACAATTGCGCGGCGAATACCATAGCGCAGAGTGGGGGAGCCAGATCCGTTCATATGTCCTACAGCCTTACAGGATGGTCAAAGACTTGCGTACTGGCTATGAAACATCAGACACAGACGGCGTTCTGGATGGCGACTTGGATGCGTTCGTGGAAGCTGAGCTGCGCCAGGGCATCAAGCCCGGGCAGTTCAGGGAAGAGATGAATAAAGATTAGACGGTAGACCGTAGACGATAGACGGTAGCTATAAACATGATATGGAAATAATCAGGGAAAGCGAACCAGAGGCGATCAGTCGCTGTGTTCAAGTCCTCCAAAACGGGGGTGTGCTTGCTATCCCGACCGAAACAGCCTATGGCTTGGCCTGCGACCCGCGCAACAGAATAGCTTTGGCCAAGATTTATAAGATCAAACAGCGCGATCAATCCAAGGCCTTGCCCTTGATTGCGTGCTCAAAAGAACAGGTCGCGAATATTTTTGAGATTCCTGCGCAAGCCCAAGATTTGATCACAAAGTACTGGCCTGGGCCTTTGACCATCCTGCTTGCTCCGGCTGATATGATGATGCGCAAATCCATGCCTGTTTTTAAAGACGGTCTGGCCGCAGTCCGCGTCTCTTCGCATCCCTTTGTCCAAAAGTTGACCTGCGAATATGGTTTCCCTTTGACTGCCACGTCAGCCAACTTGGCTGATAATCCTCCTTGCATGAACGCAGAGGAAATTCAGATTGCATTCAAAAATAACTCGGCTGACCTCCAGCCAGACTTGATTGTTGATGGCGGAGTTTTGCCAGATAACCCAGCCTCAACCATCATCAAGTTCATGGAAGACGGCAGAGTAGAGGTGGTGAGGCAGGGTGGTATACAAATATGACACCAACCGACATAAAAGCAATCATGCAATCCATAGATTCCAGGCCGATACATGCGCTTGGCCAGAATTTTTTGGTTGATCAAGCCGCACTCAAGGATATTGTCCAAGCCGCAGAAATCAAGAAAGGGGAGCACATACTAGAGATCGGCCCGGGCCTGGGTGTGCTGACCAAAGAATTGATTGCCTCTGGCGCGCACGTGACTGCGATCGAAAAAGACAAAAAGTTACTCGATTATATGGCCCAGAGGCCCTATAGCGTCCAATTGCACCACGGGGATGCTGCAAAGCTGGATTGGAATAAATTGATTGGCAATAAACCCTGGAAATTTATTTCCAACTTACCTTACTCAATCACCTCGCTCGCTTTGCGCAAATCCCTGTACGAAGTTGATCCAGCGCCAGAGCTTTTGGTTGTCTTAGTCCAGCGCGAAGTCGCAGAACGCGTGTTGATGCGTGATAGCAAAATGTCATTATTGTCGTTGATGGTCGGTTTGGCCGTGGGTCCCGTAGAGACGCATAATCATGCGTCTAACCGTGAACAAAAAAACCTCCAAATCATCCGCCGTGTGCCGCCAGGCGCGTTTTATCCTCCACCGAAAGTTGAATCCGCGATTCTCAAAATCGTTCCGACAAGTCACGAGTCACGAGTCACGTTATGGGGCATTGAACCTGAAGATGTAATGTCCGTTGCTAAAAAAGGCTTTGCGCACCCGCGGAAGCTGTTATTCAGGAACTTAGGATTGGACGAGAAGTCGTGGACGCGAACCGCGGAAAATTTAGGTATAAATATCAAAGCCCGGGCAGAAGATTTGAATGTTCAGCAGTGGGTTGAACTAGCACGAACCAATTCGTATATTCGTTCAAATTCGTAATTCGTAGGAGCGAAGCGTAAAAAAAGAACCCCGTTAATCTTTTCAGACTAACGGGGCTAAGAAGCAAAGTGCGTCGATCTACAGCCTGATGGACCACACGTACTCGAATTCGAGTTCGACCGTGAAGAGCGGAGCATTATCCTTGAGCTTGTCGTTCAGGGAAAGCGCGAAATCGAGGACGAACTCGCCCTGGAGCGCATCGGCCTGGACCCATTTTTTCGTGACTCTAGTTCCGCCGTACACGATGCTCAGAGCTACGGTTCGTGCTCCGTCAGGCCACTCTGTGACGTGCAGGCCTTCGGGGACGTTGTTGGTACCGCGGATAGAATTGATGTAGAAGGTACGTACCACATCGCCATCAGTCACTTTGTAGAACAGGGCGAAGTGAACGCTGCCATCTGTCTGATGATACCCCTTGTATCCGGTGAATTCCGCTTTCATCTTCCTCTCCTTACGCAGCGCGTTCTACGGCGCGGCAGAATAGGTGTTCTTGAACTTGATCTCGAGGTCGACCTCGAAGCTCGGCCATGACTCGAAATCCCCGAGCTGTCTGTGGAGATTCAAAGGCATGTTGAAGAAGTAGTGGCCAGGGACGCGACAGTCATCTTCGGTCCACGTCTTCGTGATTCGTGTTCCGTTCCGGCTGATTTCCATGGTGATGGACTCGGCGCCTTCGGGCCACGTAATATCCACCTTCTCTTCATGACCCTGTTCGTTGTAGTTGAAGAAGGTGAGAATCGCGAACTCATAGGTTTGCCCAGTCTCACTGGTGGCTTGGAAGTCGAGCTTGCAGTACCCGCCACCATAGGCATCCCATTTTTTCTCCAGCTCTTTCTTGATGAATTGAGCTCTCATCTTCAGTCTCCTTGTACTATCTTGGGTCGAACGTGAGCTCGACTTCAAAGAGGGGCTCGTTGTCCTTGATCGTCCGGCAGAGACCCAGTGTGAGGTACATGGGATAAAGGATGCTGCCATCCACCAGAAGACCGCTCTTTTTGCGCCATGTGGTCGAAACTTGGGTGATGATCTCTTCGAGAGTACTCTTCGAAGTAATAGTCAGAGTCACGGCGCCGTTTTCGGTCGCTGGCCAGCCGCCCTCGAGCTTCAGGTGCTCGGAGCACTCGTTCTGATGAGGAAAGGGTCCTATGTCCGAGAGCCTAGACACGATTTGGAATTCGTATGTTCCCGTGGGAGTCTGAAGTCGGTAGTTGAAAACGCTCTTTCTACTCCCATGGTTTTCATCTCTTTCATCTGTCATCTTGATGAATTCTGCTTTCATCTTCCTCTCCTCATGCGGCGCGTTCTACGGCGCTGCGTCGGATTGTTCGTTTTCTTCGAAGCCAGCCACCACATCGCCGAGTTCACGGTCGCCGATGAATAGGCTATCGCAGATTTGGTCGGCCTCATATCCGCCTTGCTCCAATTCTCGTTTGATTGTTGAGATCATCATGAGGGCTACGAAGATGCCAACGGATTTATGGGAGAACTCAATGATCACATTGCCAGGGTCTTTCATTCTGGCCAGTTTGAGTGTCCCGAGACTGATTGGTTTGGAATGGCACATGGCGACTCCGAAGGCGCCGACCAGTTTTTCGTTCATCATCGCTACTACTTGTTCGTTTTTCATCTTCCTCTCCTCATGCGGCGCGTTCTACGGCGTCGCGGCGGGCGGCTAGGGCGTTCTCGATGTTGGGCAGGCGAACGTACTCCAGCTCTCTCAGTTGGGTGAAGATGGCGAAGATCACAGGATCTTGTCCAGGGTCAGCCCGATAGCTCAGTTCGCTCCACCGTTCGTGCAAGTCTTGAATGCATTGCGTGACAGATCCGTGAAGCTCTTGCAGCTCTTCAGTGCTGAGACCATTCAGCTCGGGCATTTTCATGAGCTCGGGCGGAAAGTCCTCCGGTCTTGGTTCCGGCTTCTTGTACACCATGTCCGCGATCTGGTAGAGCTTGTTCGAGACTCTTGTGCTGTATTCTTCATCTCCTGCAAGGTTTTTGATTGCGTTGGCCAACTGGGCGGGGAAGCCCGAGGGCTTATTCAGAAGAAGGTCTGCCAGATCTTTTTCGCTGACATTCTCTAGTGCACCCGAGGCTAGCCCTTCGGCAATGACTTTGGCGGTTTCAGAGACGATTGAGTTCATGTTGTCTCCTTGTGATAGCCCCAGGGAGGGGGCTAGATGGGCGGGAAAACTAGGCTAAGTTCTAAGCAAATTGTCAAAGAATCAGTTAATATAGCAGAAATTACGGTTTTTGTCAACTGTCTGCCCGTAAGCTAGTCAGGCTCTAAAATCCAGACGTACCGCCCCTTTGATTCCCCTCCTATGTAGGAGGGGACAGGGGTGGTATTGAAGTCGGTTTTTGGCCTTGACAGACCTGAGAAAACCGCCTTGACAGGTAGTTGGGCATGGGCTAAACTTCTCGCACATTCAAAAAACCAGATAAGGAATTCGAGAGGCAAGAAAATCTTTCTTGTTCAGCTTTCGTCTGGTCTGCGAATTGTCATTTGGACAACAGAATAGTGATCGTCTAAGGAAATACGTTTATTCCGTTCTCCGTAGCTTTATGTTACGGGGGACAAAAAATTGACCCCACATCTCTACCAGGAGTGTGGGGGTGTGGTATCTTTGGCAATTGTCAAAGATACTTCTGAGAGTTTGATCCTGGCTCAGGACGAACGTTGGCGGCGTGTCTAAGGCATGCAAGTCGAGCGGATTTCATTGTGTAGCAATACACGGTGAAGTTAGCGGCAAACGGGTGCGTAACACATTGGTAATCTACCTCCCAGTCGGGCACAACCTCGCGAAAGCGAGGCTAATTCCACGATGGCCATGCGGGGACTTATGTCATTCGCATGTAAAGCGCAAAACGCGCTGGGAGAGGAGCCTATGGCCCATCAGCTAGTTGGCGGGGTAAAAGCCCACCAAGGCGACGACGGGTAGGGGGTGTGAGAGCATGACCCCCCTCACTGGGACTGAGACACTGCCCAGACACCTACGGGTGGCTGCAGTTAAGAATATTCCTCAATGGCCGAAAGGCTGAAGGAGCGACGCC
>JBAYJJ010000049.1:0-8173 GCA_041665165.1 Patescibacteria group bacterium
CATTCAGCAAAGCGTTGATGGCAAAAGTAGCAATGGCCCAAGCTGAGATGATGATGATCAAGCCGATGATCGAGTTGATCAAATATTTTTTGGCTTTTTCTGTTTTGGCTGCATCTCCGCCGGCTGTCATCCATAAAAATCCTGCATACAAAACCAAACACAATGTGAGAATGCCCAAAAAGCCCAGAGCGATGTTGATAATGTTTGCGGCAATTGTCCTGGGATCAGTGGCTGTGAGGCCTATTGTATTGCCGACTGTATTCAAACCAGCATCAACCTGGGCGCTGGCCGGCAAAGCAAAAGACAAAGTGCCAAACAGCCCTGATGAAATTGCCATTGCGGCAAAAAATAATTTTAATCTCATGGCTGCGGGTACCATACTTTTGTCTTAGAACACTCAACATCGCCGACATCCTTGCCATTGCACAAGTTATTGCTGCCTTTGATTATGATCGAGCCATCGCCTTTCTGGTCCCATGACGCCGGATTAAAGCAGTTCTGGTACAAGTTCATCACATACTGATTGGTGGACGGCGCATACAAGTTCAAAGCCTTCCATGGGTCCTGGCCTTTTTTATTCGGGTCAGACGGCAAAAAAGCGCGGTGACTGATGGTGATTCTGGTTTTCGTCGGGCCGTCCTGCAAAGTCGCTTCCTCGTTCTTGTCGTTCAAGTAGACTAAAGTCGGAGAAAACCAAATCGGAGAAGTTTCTTTTGGCCCCACTGCGTCCAAAGTCACATTGCCCGAGTTGACAGACGATGAGAGCAAAGGCGAGTTCCACGAAATAGTCACTGGCTTGTCAAAAGCGACCTGGGATTCCAAAACGCCAGGCGCAAACCCGGTAATCATTGGCGGACGGAGGTCGATATTGTCGCCAGTGCCAAAAGAGAACAAATAATTATCCGTTGGCGGGCCGTCTGAAGTGCCATTGTTATTGCCGTCCAAGGAATTGCCGGCCATGTCTGCGGCGCCGTCAAAAATCATTTCAGTCTGGCCTGGCGCATTGATATTCGCTGATTTGATCAAACTTTCGATTGGCGCGGATTTTGGCAAACAATAAACAGTTTGTAAGCAACTGTTTGTTCCGCAGGCTTCGGTCGGGATAAACTCTGTTGTCCGATAGCCGTTTGAGATTTTATATTGGCCGTCAATAATCTGCGAAACATCCTTGTTGGTCAAAGTAATATTTATGAAATTCCCGGTCTGGCTCTGGTGATTGTAAAAACCCGAAACGCTCGGCGGCAGCATTGGTTCGCTAAAATTAATCTGCGTGATGATGTTGCGCGCATGCGGCCCGGCCGTGGATGGAATGACCGAGATGACGCGCGGCGGCGTGTTATCAACCACGGTTGAGACCTCAAAGCTCCATGAATACCCTGCCTTCAAATCGCAATTCAAAAGTTGAGTGCCAGATGCATTCTTGATTCCGCCGTCTAAAGCCACTTCATACCAAGTCGGATCCTTGGCGTTGCCCAGCAAATCAGTCGGCTTGATCATGACCGTGCGTTTGTCAGTCGAAACCTTGACCTTGGCTTGGTCTGGCAATAAATCCTGCGACGTGTTTTTCTGCGGATGAACTTTTACCAAATCACTATTTATTTGCGTGATATTCTGATTGTTTTGATCCCAGCCTTTGACGAACGAGGTAGGGTCAACCGGCGTCTTGAAAGTGATAACAATAGCTGAATTGCGGGCCACGCCTTTTTGGTCGCGTGTCGGATAATGGACCTCGATATTGCCTGAGCCCAAGCAGCCTGAATTGCCAGCCTGGCCAAAACCGCCTCCACCACCAGCTCCGCCGCTTCCGCCAAACCCTCCGCCAAACATGCCGCTGCTGGCGAACAGACCGAGGATATAATTTACAATGGCAAAAGATAGGCCAATGATGATGATTCCGATGACCGCGTTTCTGATCCACAAAATTGCTTTCTTGGTTTTTTCAGGATCGCCACCGGCCGTCATGTACAAAAAGCCGGCATAGAGCATGATGCCTAAAAAGAGCACGCCCACTGTGCCCAACGCAATGTTGATTATGCGACCGATTATTTGAAAGATGTCTTGATTAGGATTTACACCTGCAGCATTAGCCACAGCGTTCGTATTTTCCAAAACATTTGTCTGGGCCAGAGCAACTGATCCAAGGCTTAAAATTGCGATTAAAGATAACAAAAAAGCTACGGATTTTACTATCCGTCCTGACCAAAGAGCATTAGTCGTGCTTCGACTTTGATTTTTCACCTCCATGAAAATGGAAAAATCTTCTAAGTTATCAACAAAGTCCGCCCCATGAGGGACGGACTTTATGATACCACATTTGTATGGTTATTACGACTGGCTTGAGAGCAATTTTTGCACAATGCTCTTGACTGCATTGCCGTCTGCTTTGCCAGCTGCCAGCTTCATGGCTGCTCCCATGACTTTTCCCATGTCTGCAGCTGAAGTAGCTTCAACTTCTGCAATGGCTTTTTTGCAAATTTCCTCAAGCTCAGCTTCACCCATGGCTGCGGGCAAAAACTTTTCCAAAAAAGTTAATTCCTTGGTCTGTCTTTCCATCAGATCCTGCCGGCCAGCGCCAATAAAATCAACCAAGGCGTCCTTACCCTGCTTGACCATGCTTTTTATGACAGTCTGAGCCTCTTCGTCTGAGAGTTCGTGCATGAATTCTATCTGCTTGTTCTTTAAAGCTGTTTTTACCAGCCTTAAGGTCGCAAGCTCGAACTCGCTCTTGCTCTTCATGGCTTCTTTAAGCTCAGTGTCTATTTGTTGGACGATGCTCATGATTTGAATCCGCGTTTAGGGGTTTCTTCTTTGAGTTGGCCGGTCTTGGCTAAGTACTCATATTGAGCGCTCTTGAATACGCGGCGCAAAGCACTCTTCCTGGTATTGTTCTTGTTCTTGTCGCGCGTGTAAAAACGCTTTTTCCTGGCTTCTAACGAAACTCCGCCCTGCTGGATGCGCCTTTGAAAGCGCCTGAGCATTGCGTCGAATGTTTCGCCCTTTTTCCGCTTTACTTCTACCATATTGCACCACTCCTTTCTGGTTAGGTTATCGTGGCCGTAGGATACTGGTTTATTGGGTTTTCGTCAAACAGCCGGGGTTGGAGGCACGGTTGAAATTGTGATGCTTTCCGGCTGAACCTGAGCCATCTTTTTCTGCAGAACCTGGACTATTTTGCGGGCATCCACGATTTCCTGCGTGCCAGCATCCATGTCGCGGACAATGGCCGTGCCATCCAATACTTCTTTTTGGCCGATGATGATTGTCCAGCGCGCGCCTGCACGGTTGGCAAATTCCATTTGAGTTTTGATTGAGCCTTTGGCAAAAGCTTCGCCGGACTTGATGCCTGCCAAGCGCAGTTCCTCAAACATGGCCAAAGCCTTTTTGCGACCGCCCTCGCCAAGCTGCGCAACAAAAACATCTATCTTGCGCTGAGGCGCGGCAATATTCATGCTCTTCAACCTGCTCACGATGCGATCAATGCCCATGCCAAAACCAGCAGCCGGGGTCGGCCTGCCGCCCAAAATTTCCATCAAGCCATCATAACGGCCGCCACCGCCCAAGGCATTCTTGTTCACGTCTTCCTCGGCATTGTCATACAGTTCAAAAACAGTCTTGGTGTAATAATCCAAGCCGCGCACCAAAAACGGATCCAACTGATAAGGCACGCCGACTTCGTCCAGATATTCAAGCACGCGCATGAAATGATTTTTTGAAGACTCATCCAACCAATCCACGATCTGCGGAGCTTCGGCCTTCATCTCTATGACTGCCGGGTCTTTAGAATCCAGCAAGCGCATTGGATTTTTCAAAAGTTTCTTTTTATCGTCCTCTGACAAGCGATTGCGCTTGGGCCTGAAATAAGCGACCAAAGCATTCTTGTAATTAGCCCTGCATTCAGGCGTGCCAATGGAATTGATCCGGACTGCCGCATCAATGCCCAAGTCTTTCAAAAAGCGCCACGATATCAAAGCTAGTTGAGCGTCGATGACCGCATCTTCTTCGCCCAATATCTCTGCGCCAAACTGCCAGAACTCGCGATAGCGCCCTGACTGCGGGCGTTCGTGGCGGAACATGGGGCTCCAATACCAAAGCTTGACCGGTTGGGGCTGATTCCACATGCCATGATAGATGTACGCGCGGCAAATGCTGGCCGTGGCTTCCGGACGCATTGTCACATTGTCCCCGCCGGCTGTCTCAAAACTGAACATTTCTTTCTCAACAATCTCCGTCCCCTTGCCCACGCCGCGGACAAACAAACCTGTCTCTTCCAAGACCGGGGTTTCAATCCGTTCTAAGCCGTAGGCATCGCACAAACCCTCTGCCTCTTCGTAAAGCTTGCGCCAATACGATTGGTCAATCGGCAAAATATCCCTTGTGCCGCGCACTAAGCCGAATGGCTGAGGCGATTTCTTAGCCGGCGCATCGGTCTTTTTGGGCACCGCCCCCGTGTTGCTCTTGTGGATTTTATTCATAAGTATGGTCTACGAAAATACGAATCTTATACTAAATTACGAATAGTTATTCAGTCTTGGTTATTGAAGATTGAAAATTGATGTTTGTTTGGTGTTTGGATCTTGTTTCTTGGTGTTTAGAAATTGTATGTCGGCGTATTGAATATTTTCCAACGGTCCAGCGGCCAGCCCCTGAGCCAGACGCGGCCGACAATAGCCGCTTTGCCCACTGGGCCGAAATATCTGGAATCCAAACTTGATGGACGGTTGTCGCCCAGCACAAAATATTCATCAGCCTTCAAAGTATCTGTGCGCGTGCCCGAAGTATAAATATCATCCAAATATGCTTTCTCATCCAAGACTATGCCGTTTGGATTTTTGTCATTGTAGATTTTTACCTGGCCGCCTGAAATCTCAACTGTTTCGCCCGGCAGACCGATTACTCTTTTGATGAAATAATTCTTCGGATCATTCGGATAATGAAAGACCACGATGTCGCCGCGCGTCGGCGTATGGAAGCGATAAGAGAGTTCGTCAATGATCAGATACTCATGATCGAAAAAATTCGGTTCCATTGATGCGCCCTTGACGTAAAACGGCTGGATCAGGAAATACCTGACCGGGATAATGATGGCCAGCGAAATAGCCACCACTTGTATCAGTTCCAGAAAAAAACCAAGTGCGACTTTAGAGCCCTGAGCGGGCGTTGTTGCAGTATTGTCTGTTTTGCGGAAAAATCCCATAAAATAAAAGAATTTTTAAACTACTTTGAAAATTTGCGTATAAACATTTTAGCTCAATATAAACCTTTTGTCGAGCCTACAGCCCCTTGTTGGTCCGATGCACGGTTTTCCCCAAAGCTCGGCCCAAACTCAGCTTAAACAAACGATTCTGGATGGATGACCAGGCACCGACGGCCAGACTCGGGACTACCCAGGCATAAAGCCCTAATCCAGTCAAGAAAAAATAATTTGTCGCCAGCAACAAAAAGTTGGCGCAGAGCAGCCAAGCGATTATCGGCAACAGGACAAATGATGCGATTCTGATGCAGTCTGCAGGCTGGGGCAACAAAGAAACATCCGGGCTGATTCTGCCTAAGAACTTCTGCTTTTCGGTTTCACGCTTGGCATTGGCCAAAAAAGTCACGAAGTGGGACAAGGGTAAAATCAAGGCGCTGAGACTGAACAAAAACCCTGACAAGCCTGCATATTCGTTGAGCCATAAGCCCAAAGCAGCAAAAAACAAACTGGCCAAAGCATACGGAAGCCTGCGCAAAACTTTTGATTTGATTTGCCAGGCAGCAAAGCCTGATTGATGCCCTTGATAGGCGCGATAGGCCTCAGCCAATAAACTAGGCAGGATAACAGCCAAAAATTCACCCAATGGAAAACTCATTGCACCGAAAATAAATGCCAGACACAGCGAGATTGCGCACAGCAATATCATCTCAACCGTAAACTCTGCCCTTGATTCTGCCTGGGATACTATTTTCGTGGGCAAAATGCGGCCCGAGATGCGCGCAAGCTCCAAGTTTATCTGATCAATCAGGCCTTGTTCGTCCGGCGCAAGGCTGATGGAACCGCCTGAGACCACGAATACTTTTTGATGCTCGTTTTTATAATTTTGGATTTTTTTCAGCTCTTCTTCCAAATCCAGGCCTTTAAGTTTTGCCTCAGACTCATCTTCCGCTGACCACAACGGGCGTTCGTTGTTGCCCAAATAATTTTCTATCCAAAAATTAGCCAAGCCGCCTTGCGATAAATCTGACACGTTGTTTATGGCCTCGCTCACTTCCAAGGGCACAGCGCGCTGCGTGCGCAAGGTCAGATATACGCCTCGGCCCAACAATTGATCCAACTTTTCGTAGCGCGACGGGCTTACTTCCAAAGCATATCTGATTTCTTGCGGCAGTTCCTCAGGCTCAAGCGCTTGCCACTCAAAATCCCCTCCTTGCAGCTCATTTAATATTGCCTGGATCGGATTTTTGTTGAATTCTTCAAATCGCATGCGCAGATTATACCTCATTTGTCGCTGTGAGCGTACCCCCTTTTGTCATCTCGACCCTTTTTATTGTCATTGCGAGCGCTAGCGCGGCAATCTCTTACCAATCAACTGAAGTACATCTGTATTTCGGTATGAGATTGCTTCACTGCTCGTTCGCAATGACAGAAGTGGGCATTGTCTTGTATCATTGTTGAATGCAAATCAACGAACTGATCGGCCAAGCAAAAATCGATTGTTACGAAGCCGAGCTGCTGTTGGGCCATGTGCTTAAGCAAGACCAGGTCTATTTGCGCATCCACGGCGATAAAACAGTGACGCCTTCGGCTATCAAGAAATTCAAGGCCCTGATCAACCGCCGGCTCAAGCATGAGCCGATTGCGTATTTGGTGAAGAGCCAGCCTTTCATGGGCCGAGAATTCGCAGTTGACCGCAATGTACTCATCCCCCGCCCTGAAACCGAAATTCTTTCCCAACTCGTCGAACAACATCTGAAAGGACTCCCAGGACATCGAGGACTCAGAGGACGTGCAAGTGGCGTTATCGTGGACATCGGCACAGGCTCAGGTTGTCTGGCAGTGACCTTAGCGCTCGCATTTCCAAAAGCAAGAGTAATCGCTTCAGACATCTCAACCAAAGCGCTTGCCATCGCAAAACAAAACGCGAAGAAAAATCGTGCTACTATTGAATTTATTAAGGATAATCTGTTCGGCGAGAAAGTTAAGTCGAATATCGAATATCAAATATCGAGCATGACAGCGAAGCGGACATTCGACATTCAGCGAAGCGGACATTCGACATTCGAAGTAGTCATAGTCGCCAATCTCCCCTACCTGCCCGTGCGCGACAAAAAAACAATGATGCCTGACGTTGCAAAATACGAACCAGCCAAAGCTCTGTTTGCCGGCAAGGATGGATCAGCACTCGTCAGAAAACTCCTGAACCAAATTCGACACTCCAAATTCGACATTCAAACTTCGACCTTCCTGGAAATCGATCCGCCGCAGGCAAAAGGATTGTGCGATTTCGCGAAAAAACTTTTCCCAAACAAAAAAGTGCAGATCAAAAAAGACTTGTGCGGCAAAGATAGGTTCTTGATTGTTATTTAAATGACTTCGATGTCTGCCCCGAGGTTCTTCAGTTTGCCGATGATGTTTTCGTAGCCGCGTTCAATGATCTCCACGCCCGTGACTTTGGATTCTCCGGTAGCCATCAAAGCCGCAAGCAGATAGGAAAAGCCGGCGCGCAGATCCGGGATGCAGATGTCCGCGGCTTTAAGCGGCGTTGGGCCGGATACGATGCAGGAATGCAGATAATTTTGATGCTTATAGCGGCACGCCTTGCTGCCCAAACAATCTGAGTGGAGTTGGATGTTCGCTCCCATCTTGACCAGCGATTCAGTATAGCCAAAACGGTCCTCAAAAATAGTTTCATGCACAATGGATACGCCTTTGGCCTGGGTGAGCAGCATCACAAAAGGCTGCTGCCAATCTGTCATGAAGCCAGGGTGCGTGTCTGTTTCCAGAATGACCGGATCGTATTTGTCCGCATGTCCGAATTGGATGCCGTCTTCCTCGACTTTGAACGGCACGCCCACGCGGCGGATGGCATTCAAAAACGAAAGCATGTCGTCTTGGCGCGCATGGCGCACAAAAATCGATCCACCTGTAATGGCTGCTACGATTCCGAAAGATGCAGCCTCGATCCTGTCCGGCAAAACA
>JBAYJJ010000050.1:0-7554 GCA_041665165.1 Patescibacteria group bacterium
AGATGAGGGCACTTCAAAAGCAGTCAAAATCGCATCTTTGATTTTTTCGTCCAACTCCAATTCATTTTTTGCATGAGTAATAATGCTTCCATATCTAAAGTCGTCGCTAATAGCTATGATAGTCCCGTCTTCCTGATTTTCATGCCGAAAATTAATCGGACCATTAAATCGGAAGTAATGGTTCAATTCCGACAGGCCGCTCGGTACTGTATTTTTTCCCAGCATGAATCGAATCAATTGGTCTTTGGCTTGTTTATATAGGCTCATAATTAACATATTAGCATAGTCGTCAAAAAAATCTAGAGGTTAAAAATGGGCTAAAGCCTTGTAATTTAGGCCGTATTTAGGTAAGGTTAGGCCCATGCGTTTTGCGTATCAACCGCTTCCTGGCGAGCCTGACCAGCTCTGTAATTTGGTCGCTGCCGGCATCATTGACGAGTATTTGCGCCGCGATCCTGAAGCCAGAATAAAATGTTTGGTCAACGGGGGGCACGAAGCCCTCTTCGTTTCGGGCGAGGTTTTGTCTTCGCAGGATTTTGACGTGGGCCAGCTTGTGACGCGCATCTTGGGCGTGAATGGATTGTTCCAGGGCATTGAGCCTTTTGTCGCGCTTGAGCCAGTGCCCAGCAGCTTGGTGGAAAAGTTCAGGATGCCGAGCACGGACGCGGTTTTGGCTACTGGCTATGCCACGCGCGAACATGCAAGTTTGAGCCCGAAGATAGTTTGCGTGGCACGCGATTTGGCCAAAATGCTTTTTGATAAGCGCACGAGCGATCCCGAATGGTTTTGGATGGGTACTTCTGGGTCTGTGACTGTCCAGTCCGATACAAGGCCAATCGATCAAATAATCATCCAGGTTGACCATGGCACGCAAGACATCGAGAACGTGAGACAGCAAATCAAAAAAGAATTGGAAAAATGGCCAGAGGTGCAAGGTGTGCGCCTCAAAATAAATCCGCTTGGCCCCAGGGAACGGACGGATTTGGAATTTTCCATGGGCCATTCGCATTCTGCGATTTTCTCTTATGGCTCGGCCCTGCCAATCTATCTGCAGGCAGATGCGGATTGGCACAACGCACGCGTGGCCGGACAAATGCTGGCCCGCTGGTTGGCCCGCGAGGTCTTGAGGCAATCTGATGCCAAGGCTGTTTTGGTCCGTTTGAATTACGGCCCTGGCGATTTAGAGCCAGAGGCGATTGAAATTAAAGACGAGAAAGGCAAAGATCTTTCTCATTTGGCAAAAGACATGGATTTGCATTTGGAAAGAGCTACGGCCAAGTGGCGCAGGCCAGGTTTGATGTCAGATATGGTCAAATGGGGGCTTACGGATCCAAACATGCCGTGGGAAATATAGAGAGCAAGAGATGCAGAGATTAAGAGTAAAAGATTTATCCACTTTCGCGTTTGGATTCATGGGTCTAAAATACGGCCACTATGGATAAAAAAATACTTCCTTTTATGTGCATGGCCGCGGCCTTGGCCATTTTTGGCGCAGGTTGCGGAGATTCGCCTGTTTCATTAGATAAATATAAGGCTACCCAGCCAGCCCAAACAGACCAGCAGGGCCAGCTTAACGCCTCATCCACGCCGGATGTTGCGGGGTACGCTACAGATACCCAGGCTTTGGCTGCAGGTGCATCAACAACAGTCCCTATTCAGCCAACTAATAGCTCAACAACCGAACCTATGTTTTTAGATCAAGCAGGTAAATTAGCTTTCCCGGGCATTTTCCCAGAAGCTGAAGTCGCTAATAAACAAGTCAGGATCAAGACAGCTAAAGGCGACATTGTATTTGAGCTTTTGCCGCAAGAAGGCCCAAATGCAGCATCCAATTTTTACTATTTGGTCGGGCGCAAGTTTTATGACGGCCTGAATTTCCATCGCGTTGAACCAGGCTTTGTGGTCCAGGGCGGAGATCCTCAGGGCAATGGCTCGGGCGGTCCAGGCTATAGCTTTACTGATGATGCGGTCAAACTGCCTTATAAAGAGGGAATCGTGGCCATGGCCAATGCTGGTGCTAACACGAATGGCTCGCAATTCTTCATCATGCTGGCCGACAATCCATTGCCGCCGAAATACAGCATCTTTGGTCGCGTGGTTTCGGGCATGGATGTGGTGAAAAAGATTGCCATTGGCGACAAGATGGAAAGCGTTACATTGGAGCCATTGAAGAAGTAAGTAACGAAGGTTATCCGGTAGAGACGCATGATTATGCGTCTCTACTTTATTACCATTGATTTTTCTGCTACGCTATGTCAATGAAAGCCAAGAAAACCACAAATACCTTCAAGATTTCGGCCGTAGTTATGGGCGTTATCGTCATCCTGGCGATTTTTTTAGCGCGCCATAAGATTGCTGATTATTGGGAATACCTTAACCGGCCTACATTGCCGCCAGCAGAAACCTATCAACCATCAAATTCAGGCAAGGTAAATGATGTTGCCCAGGCACCGCCATCGCCAGTTGAGGGCGGCTCTGCCACATCAGAGCATTATGTGCTTGATTCCAGCCCGCAAACCACAACAAAGGCCAAAGACGTGCTCGCAGCTCCATTTGATTTGCCGACAGAGATAAATCTTTCTGTGCCATGGATGAGCCAGGCTCCGTTGTCCAATTGGGACATGCCATATCAAGAAGCGTGCGAAGAAGCATCCATGATCATGGTTTCTAAATTTTACGCCAACTTTAAGGATGCGCGCATACCGCCAGAGCAGGCTGACGCGGAAATACTCAAGCTGGTTGATTTTGAAAACAATACGTTGGGATTTTATAAAGATACGAACGCCCAAGAAACATCGGACATTCTTCAATTGTATTTTGGATTCAAGGACGTAAGGGTCTTGCCTTTGAAGACTGTTGATGACATCAAAAATATTGTCGGCCGCGGCTATCCGGTCATTGTCCCATTCTATGGCAAGGCTTTGAATAATCCGAATTTCCGCAATGGCGGTCCGTTGTATCACATGCTCGTGATCAAAGGCTACTTAAGCGACGGCCGCTTGATCACCAATGACCCGGGCACGCGCAAAGGCTTGGATTACATTTATGACGCCCAAACCATCATGGATGCGGCGCACGATTGGAATGGCGGGGACGTGGAAAACGGCAAAAAGGTCATGCTAGTGGTTTTGCCCAATTAACTGTCATTTTAAGCCCAGGCTAACATTATATAAGCGCTATGAATAAAAACATCAAAATCGCCGTGGCTGCAGTGGCTGGCATAATCATTTTGTCAGGTGCAGCAGTAGCGGCCTGGTATTTGACTGCCAATACCAACCCTGGGGCGCAGAATCAAGTCCAGCAGACGAATAATCAGACGCCGCTTCAGAATAATCTGACTGAGGTGCCGCAGACCGTGAGCAAGACTTTTTCTGATGAAAAGTCTGTTGTTGTTTTTCCGGACGGTACGACCTTGGGCAATCCATTTGTTTTCTACGGAACCTCAACTGCAATTTTTGAAAACCAGATGAATTGGAGGTTGATGGATAGCGCGGGCAAGCAAGTCGCAGGCGGTCATCTCTATACCAAATCAGTTGATATGGGAAAGCCAGGTTCATTCGGAACAATCAAAGCATTTTTTGATAAAGTGCCGAGCGGCTCAAGTGGGTCATTGGAATTGTACGATAATTCACCGAAGGACGGCGCAGAGATCTATAAATTCGCGATACCTGTCACATTTGATGTGAAGGCCGGCAAAGTGAGCCTGTATTTTCCAAACACAAAGAATGATCCAAATATGCTGGACTGCTCAAAGGTGTATGCAGTTGAGCGCACAGTGGCGCTTGGCGACGACAAAGATATTGTAGCAATACATGAACTGCTCAAAGGTTTGACTGAAACAGAAAAATCTCAAGGCTATATCACCAGCTTGCCGACAGAGGTCAATGATCCAGAAATCACAATCGGCAAAGGCGCAGTCATCGCGGATTTTGATATGACTTTAGAAAAGGGCATGGGCGGCTCGTGCCGGACGTCATCAGTCCGCTCCCAGCTTGAGCAGACTTTGAAAGCGGTGTATCCGGATAATCAAATTATACTTTCAGTTGATGGACGCACTGAAGATATTTTGCAACCATAATGCGCAGAACCATTGTCTTAATCACATCTGCCGCGGCTGTTTCCTTGCTTTGCATAACTGCCGCGGTGTTTGTATTCGTGAGCAATAAGTCTCAAGCGACTGAAGGCCCGGTGATTAAGACAAACGTTGCATCTGTTTCGCCTTCGTCTAAAACGACTGATACGTCTCTTGATTTGGCCACTACAGTCTCGCCAGAGATTTTAGACGGAGCTTTCAAGGCCAAACTGGATTGGGGTGTCCAAACTGGAACTCGCGTTTTGCTTGTGCCGCATCATCTCGTTGCCGCGCGCCAGATCGCATCATTATTGGTTGCAACTAAAAAACCATCTACAGTTTATCTAGTCACCCCGGATCATCTTGGACATTGCAAACAAGCTTATTGTTCAGACCAGGAAACCTATAAGAATGAACTCGCTGTCTTGGCCCTTGTGCCGTTTTTGCAGCGCGCTTGGGGCAATGATATCAAGATCGTCCCGACCATTGTCAGGCCTGATGCGAGCGCGCAACAAACAACGCAGTTGATTTCTGATTTGACCTCAAATCTCAAAAAAGACAAGAAAGCGCTTTTGGTTTTCAGCATTGACGCTTCGCATTACTTGCTGGCCGAGGTCGCTGACTTCCATGACATATTAACGCAAGATGTAATCAGCTCGCTGGCTGACATGGAAGTCAAGCGCGCGGAAATCGACGCGCCGGCTGTTTTGCGCGTTGGGCTCAAAACAGCCCGCGACCTCGGCCTGGGCCAGGTTACGATCCACGCCCATACCAATTCTTTGCGCATTTTGCAGGCAAAATACACATTTGAATCCACCAGCCACTTTTTGGCGTCCTTTGCCCCAGGGAACATCAGCCCGCAACAAAACGTCAGCCTTTTATTTTTAGGCGACATGAATTTTGACCGGAATGTCGCGACTAGGAGCAAAAGCGATAAGAGCTATCCGTTTTTGAAAATCGCTGGAACAGAAAACCGTTTTTTCAGCGGACAGGATCTGATTGTGGCCAATCTTGAAGGCCCGGTGACCACAAAACGCGCGGCGCCCGACAAGGGCAATGTTGATTTCATGTTTGATCCAAAAATTCTGGATGTTTTGAAAAAATATAATATCAGCGCAGTATCCCAAGCGAATAACCACACTTATGACCAAGGCGGTACTGCGGCCCAAGCGTCTCGCGATGCCATCAAGCGCGCTGGCTTGGCCGTGTTCGGCGACCAGGTCAAGGATGACGAAGCGCATGCTTTGACTATTGTTGAAAGCCGCGCACGCAAAATCGCTTTGCTTGGTTTCAATATCACTGACAATGCTTTGGATAAGAAAGAGGCTGCCCAAGACATTGCATCAGCAAAAATGCAAGCTGACTATACAGTCGTCTTCATGCACTGGGGCGCTGAATATCAGGCCAAGCCAAACAAGACTCAAACGGATTTAGCGCACTGGTTCATAGACCAGGGCGTGGATGCAATCATTGGCTCGCACCCGCATTGGATGGAGTCTGTTGAGGTCTACCGCAATCGCCCGATCGCTTATTCCTTGGGCAATTTCATTTTTGACCAGGATTGGTCAGCTGAGACTAACCTGGGCCTGGCCGCGGGTCTGGTCTTGAACGAGCAGGGGAGTGAACTGCATCTTTTCCCGATCCAGATCACAAAAAGCCAGCCGCGCTTGTTGACTGGCACTGATCGTCAAACCCGTCTGGATTATCTGGCCTCAATCTCCGATCCATCCCTGTCATCCCAAATCAAACAAGGAGTTATTCGATTGATTAACAAATAACATCAAACAATGTAGACTTTAGCCATTAACATCCATATGAACAAACTTTTTAATAAGATCGCCAATGTTTGGAAGCGCATGCCGCACTGGTCTGCTCTGCTCATTGTTTTAATCCTCGGAGTCGGTGTTGGGGTCGGTATTTTTTACGGCGTTTGGAATTATAAGCTTAAGAGCCGCTACCAGCTGCCTACACCCGTGGCGCAGGACAATAATCAGCCTCCGTCGCAAGTCGTGGTGCCGACATCGACAAACGATGTTTTAGGACAAACTTCAACCACCCAAGATTATTTATCTGGTCCTCTGCCTTTTGTACAAAAGCCGGATAATACGAAATTGACTTTGGATATGGAATGGGCTGCCAAGCCTGAATTTTGGGGTATCAAAAAAGCCCTGACCAGCGTCGTTGAAGCGTATAAAGATAAAGTGAGCCAAGGTGATTATTATAAATTGACTGAATGGCTGGATAATCAGAACATGAGCGAAAGTGAATATGGCGACAGCAAGACTGGCACATGGCTTTTAGGGAAAGTGAAAAGCGGAAAGTATATGGGCTCTGCGTTATTCATCAGGCATGAAGGTAATCAATCCTACGCAGATACTTATTACAGGTTTTTGGTATCGGTTGACGGGAAACAGGTCAGATTGCTTGATTTATTGTACACAGAGCCAGGTCTGGGTGATCCATATGATGTCTCGACCCCAGAGGAAAGGCTTTTGTTTATTGAAGCTTATAATCTGACCTGGCCCAAATTGAAAGAAGGCAACTATGAAACTTCAAACGGAAAAGCAGTAGAAATTCAGGAGAGTGATTATAAATGGAATAATGCGGATTTATTAATAGATTGGTTAAAGCATGGAAGCGAAACAGTTGCGCCAGTGATTGGTACGCTTAAAGACGGCAGGAGAGTATATGGCGAACCGAATTCCCCGCGAGCTTATGTGATTGACAATGGTGGTGAAACCTTGAATGTAACATCTGTCATTCCTGAAAAATCAGGACATCTTGCTGTTACATGGAATACGAGGAGTTTGTCTGGTAGGACTCTTGGTAAAGATTACATTGTTCCTCCAGGAGGCTGTGGATCAAATATCTGGCCAGGGACTCCGTCTGATAGCGAAAATTTCTCAGCGGAAAATCTCGTTAGCATCGGAACCACGTCTGAAGGCGATCAGGTTTATATTCTTAAGGAAATGACAAAGAGTCCGACTGTTAAGCAAGTTTATGATTGGTGGTATATGGCCGACCAATCAAGCAAGCCTAGTCTTGAGGTATTTACTGCTAAATATATTCCAATAATTTTTTGGAAAGATGCTTTTGGACGCTGGGTTTATTACTTGGACGAACAATTCATGCCTGCTGTTGAGTGTGGCAAGCCAGTCATCTACTTGTATCCGACCAAGACGACGAATGTTTCAGTCAAACTTCCAAGCTTCATCAATGTCACTGTCAGCGATCCAGCTTATCCTTTGCGCGGCTGGAATGTTGTTGCGCATCCGGATGGATCTCTAGGTTATGCAGACGGTAAAACCTACGGGTCATTGTATTGGGAGGGGACTGGTGTGAATTATCAATCACCGCGTGAAGGTTTTGTGGTCAAAGATGGCGAGCAAGAATCATTTTTGAAATCAACTTTAACAAAGTATGGTTTGAACCAAAAAGAATCGCAAGAGTTCATGGATTTCTGGCTGCCGCAGATGAAAGGC
>JBAYJJ010000051.1:0-7237 GCA_041665165.1 Patescibacteria group bacterium
ATGGACATGCCGGCTTTTTCGCACGCTGAACGGAATGCCATGGAAGCTGCAATCTTAAAGGCTGCTTCGGATGAGTCGACTTCGTGGTATGAACCGTCGAAGACCGTGACCTTACAATCCAAGATAGGATAGCCGGCCACGACGCCGCGTTGCATAGCTTCTTGTACGCCCTTGTTGATTGGCTGGATGTATTCGCGAGGCACAACGCCGCCCTTGATTTCGTTCTCGAATTCATAACCCTTGCCGCGTTCGTTCGGCACCACGCGCAACCAGCAATGGCCATATTGTCCACGGCCGCCTGATTGGCGGATGAATTTACCTTCGCCTTCGGCCTCGCCTTTGATAGCTTCTTTGTAAGCGACCTGAGGTTTACCCACGTTGGCTTCTACGCCGAATTCGCGCTTCATGCGTTCCACGATGATTTCCAAGTGGAGTTCGCCCATGCCCGACAAAATGGTCTGCAAAGTTTCCTCATCAGTCCGCACGCGGAATGACGGATCTTCTTCGGCCAATTTCTGCAAAGCCACACCCATCTTTTCCTGGTCAGCCTTGGTTTTAGGTTCAATGGCAATGTCGATGACCGGATCCGGGATGGTGATGTTTTCCAAAACAATCGGATGATCTTCATCGCACAGCGTATGGCCCGTAAAAGTTTCTTTCAGACCCACGGCAGCTGCGATCTCACCCGAATATACATCCTGCACTTCTTCGCGGTCATTGGCATGCATGCGCACAATGCGGCCGATGCGTTCGCGCTTGCCGTTGGTGGCATTGTAGACATAAGAGCCAGCTGCCAGATGGCCTGAATATACGCGGAAGAAAACCAATTTGCCCACGTAAGGGTCAGACATGATTTTGAAAGCCAAGGCAGCGAATGGCGCATTGTCATCGGCTGTGCACTCAATAATCTTTTCCGAATCATTCGGATCAGTGCCCTTGATTGGCGGCACATCCAATGGGGACGGCAAATAATAGTTCACTGCATCAAGCATGAATTGCACACCCTTGTTCTTAAGGGCTGAGCCGCACATGATTGGGAAGATATCCATGCTGATGACAGCCTTGCGCAAAGCAGCGCGGATCTCATCAACCGAAAGCTCTTCGCCGGCCAAATATTTATTCATCAAAGCTTCGTCCGTCTCGCTTAAAGCATCCAAAAATTCTGCACGATATTTCTTGGCTTGCTCCATCATCTCAGCCGGGATTTCAGCTTCAATAATATCTTTACCCAAATCATCCATGTACATTTCTGTCTTCATGGTGATGAGGTCGATGATGCCCTTGAAATTCGCTTCAGCGCCGATCGGCAATTGGATAGGATAAGCGCGCTTGACCAAACGGCGGCGGATGGATTCCACATCCTTGTAAAAATCCGCGCCCATGCGATCCAGCTTGTTCACGAAGCACAAGCGAGGCACTTTATATTTATCAGCCTGGCGCCAGACTGTTTCGGACTGGGCTTCCACGCCAGCCACGCCGTCGAACACGGTGACTGCACCGTCCAAGACTCTAAGCGAGCGCTGGACTTCGATGGTGAAATCAATGTGCCCCGGAGTATCGATCAAATTCAAGCGGCAGCCTTTCCAAAAACAAGTGGTGGCAGCCGAGGTGATGGTAATGCCGCGCTCCTGCTCTTGTTCCATCCAGTCCATGGTGGCTTCGCCCTCATGCACTTCGCCAATCTTGTGTTTGCGGCCGGTATAAAAAAGCACGCGCTCGGAGACAGTTGTCTTGCCGGCGTCGATGTGGGCGATAATCCCGAAATTTCGGGTATCCTTCAAACTATATTCTCTGGGCATAGTGTTTAGTCGATTTTATTCTTACATGTGTCAGATACTATTTGATCATTAACGTGCGATTGAGTGCAGGTAAATGTTTTTCGAGGGTTTGTATCACCCGGACCAAAGGCATAAGTCTGTCGAATCGATTCAGTTTCCGAGGAAAGAACGATTCGTGCATAAACTGTCGGTATGACTGTTCCAGCTCCATTGTAGTGCTTTTCAAGATCCAGTATGCTAAATCCGTTGACACCGCCGACCTTATTTTCGATGACTACGGGTGACGACAGATAAATCTTTGAATCTTGGTCACGCAGCACCCAAATGCCGATGATACTTTTCATGACAGAAGTCGCGCCATTCACAGCTTCATGTTGCACCGGCAAAGACATTGAAAAATAAACAGTACTTAACGGATCCCTTTCCCCCGCTGCCCAAACATCCTCATCCAAACATAACTGGGTCAAAACCCAGCCTTCCTTGGATTTTTCCGCCAATACATCTTTCAGTTTGGACAAATCGCGTGGCAAGGACGAAAGCGCCTCAGCCTGATCCACGGTAAGGTTGCATGCGCGTGCCATGCGCATACTGTCAAAAACATTAACCGAAGTGGAAATTGTTGTTCCATCTGCAGCAGTGGTCGCCTGAGTTGTATTTGGTTGGCGGGTTTGCGTCACGGGTTCAGCCGCTTGATTACATCCCGCTCCCAGCAAGACCAAAAGCCCGGTCGCGAGGGCCAGGGCCATGATATATTTTTTCTGGATTCCCGCTTTCGCAGGAATGACAGTTCCGTCGGGGTCGCCCATAAAATTTAGTGGGCAAAATGGGCGAAAGCACGATTCGCTTCTGCCATCCTCTGGACGTCTTGTTTCTTTTTCACTGCCTCGCCCTGGTTTTCGGCTGCGGCCAAAATCTCGCCAGCGAGTTTTTCTGCCATTGGCTTGCCCTTCTTGGCGCGCGCAGCTCCGATCAGCCAGCGGAATGCCAATTGCTGACGACGATCAGCGCGGACCTGCAAAGGAATCTGATAGTTAGCTCCGCCCACGCGCCTGGATTTGACTTCGAGCAAGGGCGAGACATTTTTGAGGGCTTCATCAAAAACTTCCATGGCCGGTTTCTTGGCCTTGGCTTCAATAATATCAAAAGCCGCGTAAATGATTTTCTGGGATGTATTCTTCTTTCCGCGCTCCATCACATAGTTGATGAGCTTGGCCACGACCAACGAAGAGAACTTCGGGTCAGGCAAGATCGAGCGGCGGGGTGCTTGTTTTCCACGCATATTTCAGTTCTGTTATTTAGCAGCCTTAGGGCGCTTATTACCGTAGAGGGAACGACCGCGGCGGCGATTGGCTACGCCCTGGGTATCGAAAACACCGCGTACTATATGATAGCGCACACCAGGCAAGTCTTTCACACGGCCTCCGCGGATCATGACAATGGAGTGTTCCTGGAGGTTGTGGCCTTCGCCCGGGATATAAGCTGTTACTTCTTGGCCGTTAGAGAGGCGGACACGCGCAATTTTGCGCAAAGCCGAGTTAGGCTTTTTAGGCGTAGTCGTGGTCACCTTGGTGCAAACGCCACGCTTAAAAGGGCAACCCTTTGGGAGCTCTGTGCGTGTGCGATGAAGACTATCGCGGGTATATTGCATGGCCGGACTCTTGGATTTGGCCTTTGTACTGCGACGGGAGTGCCGTATCAGTTGGTTAAATGTAGGCATGTTGGTGCGCGAAATATAACAAAGCCCCGAATATACGTCAAGCTCAATCGTCCACCCAAGGCCTATTGGCCAGTATTGAGAAAAAGCTAGGTTTTAAGCAAATATTAAACTAAAACAAAAAAGGGCCTGAGAGACCCCGAGATTCGGCTGACGCCGACTAGTAGAAATAGAGCTTGCACCAACCTTTGCCCAAGTTCTCGCACTTACCATCACCCTGGTAGTCGGTTACGGTATCGCCCTCATACACGGAGTTGGTGCAATGCGCTGGATCGACACTGCAAATCGAATCGGACCACTTCAACTGAACGATCCTGTTCTGATTGTCGTAGGAGTATTTGGCGCAACCCAGACCTTCCTTAGTCTCGCAATCGAACCGGAACTCAATCTGGATGCGGCCTTGGGCATCGTATGTCAACTCCCGACACTCATCTTCCTGTCCCTCGTGGGGTGCGCAGAGCCTGCGTTCAATCCAGTTGCTCCGGCCGTCGTAGGTAAAGTTAAAGCAGACTGGAGCAGATCCTTCAGGAGGGTTGTAGATCGTTGCTTTCGCAATCCGGCCCTGCTGATCGTATTCATAGGCGAGGAGAGTGGTGAAGGGTTGATTGCACCACTTCTGGCACGAGACTGCGCAGCCTTCAATCTTCTCTGGATCGCCATGAGAGTTGTACGTGTAGCGATCGCACCCAGACATTTGCTCATCCGTACAGCCGTCCTGTATAGCTGTAGGCTTTTTGCCTTGCGGGCCGATGCCGCTGCCATTGGCGCCTGCGCCCTCGTTCCCGGGCGGATCAGACGAGCTGCAGCCAATGAGGCAGAAAAGACAGACCACGACGAACGTGTGCAAACAGGTGCTGATTTTCATCTCTTCCTCCGCGAGTTGGGCCTAAGCTAAGCAAACGACATTAGTTTGCGGCCTAAGCAAATTGTGAATGTACAGTCTGTGTAACAGCTTTTTGCAAAAAAGTCAATACCCAAAGAGCCTGGGATTAAGCAGGCGCGGGAGCAAAATACCTAAAACAAGGACAATTACAGCGCAGATATATATGGATTGGACCAGGTAGGACATGAGGTTTGGCTTGAACTTTTGCAAACCATGCCAAATGGCCACGGCCAAGACGGTTATGGCAACGGGTACTAGGGACTGGATAAGCAGTGTCGCGATTACACCTGCCACAAACCAAATTATCGATTGTTTCAGCCAGTCGATCTGCTTGGGCAAAAAGGCGGGTAAGCACAACAGGAGCATGGCCACGGTCGTAAAAAGCATCTGCCGGGTCATGACATCTCCCCTTCTCGCGAAAGCCAGGCCCATTCCGGCTAGTGTGATAAAAATCAAAGCGCGGGTAAAGACGTACCGCGTACCACGTACAACGTACAACGTCGTGCTATCGCCTATTGTTTGGGTGCTACTGATGAAGACCACGCACATGAAAGCCAAGAAGGCGACCAACACGGGCCAGCCTAAAATAAATGATCCAAGCAAACCGCCTGCTAAACAATATCCGAAAACAGCATAAGAATTTTCAGACCAAGCTTGAAACAAGATGACTGAGCAAGCCAAGACAGCGATTAAAACGAGCCAGACAGAAATATCGATCCACGCCCACGGGCCGCGGCCCCAGCCAGCAATCAACCCTGTGGCCAAAGCCAAAGACATTAAAGCAGGATTTTCCCAATTGATTTTTTTGATGATTAAAAACAATTTATCCTTAAAAGCCACAACTGAATAAAGCGCTGTCAGGATAAAAAAGAAAGACGACAGCAACAAGGCCATGCTATGCGAGAGCTGTTCCCCGAAGCCAAGGAACCAGCGCACGATCTGCAAGTTGCTCCAATAGCTGTTGAGCGCGGTCTGCGAAAAAATTCTTATCACTTCCTGGCCATTAGCCAACCCCGCATCATTGATTGCGCCGATAATCCAGAACACGAACCAAGGCAAAAGCAAAGCAATGCTGGATGAAATCCAGACAAGAAGAAAATCCAAGAGCGAGGTGCCAATGTCTTTACGTGTTTTGTATGTATTGATTGCCGCAAATATGGCGATCCCCCAGGCAAAGCCGCGCAAAAGTATATCTGGCCCGGCCAAACGCGGAGCAATCCCTAAAGACACAAAATATAATCCGATATCGCCCAAGCCCATGGGCAAAGATGCATAATCCAATTTCCAAACAGGGATGAAGCTGATAAGTATTGCAAAAATCAATGCATATGGCACAAAGGCCAACAATTCATTCAAAGATTGGGCCAGCGAAGTTTTGTTTCTTCTTGACCACCAAAAACTTGCGCCCATCAAAATCGTCGAAAAAGCCAGCGGCCGCCAAACTAAAATCTCAAAAATAGTTATCATTCCCCCATTCCAAATCCAAGCCGAAATTATTGATGCAAGAACCACGCTCAATCCCGCAACCACCAGCGACGATGGGCCCGTAGCGTTTGGCGTTTGGCGTTTAGCGTTTGGCGTATTTGAAATGAGCATAGTTTGTCAAAGATATAAAAAACTAATTCATTCTGAATAAATCTATAATCCAACTATATGGCGTGTTTAAGATATAACCAAAAATATTAAGGCCGAGAAGCGCTTCGGCTAAAATTAAAATCATCAAAGCCCAAGGCCCGTATGTTTCGTACTGATTTCTGACAGACAGATACTTTGGTTGGTCCAGCAGGGCGATGACTACTTTAGAGCCATCTAAAGGAGGAATGGGTATTAGATTGAAAAGCATCAGAATTACGTTAAACTGAAATAGGTAGGCTAAGAAAACAATCAAATATTTTCCGCCAAAAATTGGAGCTGTCAAATGAAGCAGTAACGCAGAAAGAGCCAGAAAAATAAAATTACTAATAGGACCGGCTATACCTACTATTATTGATCCCCATCTGCGGTTTTTTAGATTATACGGATTGTAAGGCACTGGCTTGCCCCATCCAAAACCAACGAAAACCAGGGCTAAAAAACCAAAAATATCAATATGAGCAAAAGGGTTCAGGGTAAGCCTGCCCATGCGTTTAGCAGTCTGATCGCCGAGCAATGTAGCGGCTAAGGCATGCGAAAACTCGTGCACAGTCAAAGCCACAAGTATGGCTATGACCATCAAGATGAATGCGAATGGATCTGAGTATAGAGTTGATAAAAACATAGGCCTGGTTTAACTACTTGCCAATAATACATTAATTGTCTATACTTGCGCTAATCAATATGTCCCGAATCTGTATTTTAACCGGGAAAAAGGCCAATGTAGCCAATCGCCGGAGCCATTCCAACCAAGCCACGAAACGCCTCCAGGGGGTCAATCTCCAGTCCAGGCGCTTAGGAGGCTTGAAACTCAAAGTCTCAGCCAGAGCTTTGAAGACGCTTTTGAGATACAAGGCCATGGAAAGCGGCGAGATCCTGACCAAGAAGCAGAAGAAGCAGGCCAAGAAAGTAGCAAGGGCAAAGGAGAAGAAGGCCTAGCGCTGAACCCCTAACGCTAAACGCAGAATTAAGCCCCAGTGCAGAAATGCCTGGGGTTTTGACTTTTCTGGATATATAATGTAATTATTGCCCTCAACGTTTCGGTCTGTCACTAGAGGAGGCTACATGTACATTCACAGTCGAATATTGCAGTTGTTCGCCATGCTATCCCTGGTCTTGTTCTGCGCGTGCACATCGGGCGGTAGTACACCGCCGCCTGAACCCACGCCCACCAACACGTGCAAGGCTATGGATATAATCCTGCTGGATTCATCAGGCGCAGCCATGAGC
>JBAYJJ010000052.1:0-5036 GCA_041665165.1 Patescibacteria group bacterium
CCCGGAGCCGAGCCCTTCTTGCACTGGCTGGCCATTCGTACTCATGCAACAAATTTTTCCATTGGTACAAATGCTTCCAACCGGCGGGGTGGTCTTTTTACTGGCTTCTGTATTCGAGCCAGGCATGCACTTGGATATACAGCCAGCAGGCTGGCCATAAGCCTGTCCCACGGACGCACATAAATTATCGTTTGTAATGGATACGCACGCCGATTGCCCTGCGCCGCAAATACAGCTTATCATTATTTTTGTTGCAGCGCTCGAAGGCACTGCACCCAACGCCTGATTCACTGGTATTTGAGGCGCAACGCATGACGTGTCTTGGCAACCGCCAGATAACCCTGCTGCAGTAATCGCATCTGAACATGCATCGGCCAACGCTGTGTTTGAAAGTGCTAAAACACCAAGCGCGGCCAAAAACACAATAAAATAATTTCTCATATTAAATCTTTGCGCCCAAAGAAGAGACCAAATAAGTCACGATTGTCCAAGCCGCCATGATGAGCACCAGGCCAAGAGCTGATTGGACCAAGGCTTTTTGGCCCTTTTGCGTCCAAGATGGACGGCCAAAGGCCATAATATACATAGCGCCTCCGTAGACGAAAGCGAATAAGAAAAGCGCGCCAGCCAAGCCCATCAAGAACTGCGCAAACATCACGGCCTTTGCTACCAAATCGCTGATCTGGCAATCGCCTGTGGCTTCGCAGCCTAAATTGGTCATGCCGCCTGGCTCAGGCACAACACCCTGATTTGCAGTTGTTGGATTTGGCGTTGCACCACTCGCTTTAAATGCCGCAGCCCCGCCTCCACCGCCGCCAGAAGTTCCGCCCACTTCTGCTCCAGCTTCGCAACAGTGCCCGGGCTTTGGCGGATTTGATGTTGTATTGCAAGAACCAGCATAACCAGTCCAGCCTGTTGGGCAGGCTATGCCATTTTCATCAGAAAAACACTGGCCAACCGGGCAGGCACTACCCTCTGAACAGCAGATGCCCGCTCCATAAGACGTGGTGCATGAACCTGGCACAGTCTGCCAGCCAGCCGGGCAAGTTGGGTTGAACTTACTTGTCCAACACTGACCCACGGCACATTTGGATGCGGCCTGTGCGGCGCTAGAAAAGATGAGAAGATAAAAAGATAAAAAGATAAAAAATCCTAGGCCGTAGACAACAGACGATAGACGATAACTTTTAGACAATAGCTTAGGATTCATAGAACGCTTTCAGGACGCTTGGGACGTTAGGGATGCTAGGGACGTTATGGACGTTATTGAGTAGCGGTCATTGTCTGCGAAACTTCAGATTGCGCATTCGACAAAACTTTTTGCAGATCTTCATCCGCGGCTGTAGCTCCGTTATTGATCATCTTGGCAAAAGATTTTTCCATGGCAGCAGGATCCATGCCTTTGTACCATGAGCTTGAGGTCAATACCTGAGAAGCAAAAACACCCAGCTCCTCATCATCCAATTGGCCTTCAAGCAAAGACTTATGAGCGGCCGGGCGCTTGGCTAAATCCAAAAACTTTTTCTCATTGTCAGGCGTGGTCATGAAATTCAACAAGTTCCAGGCTGTATCAGTGTTCTTGGATTTTTTAGCCACGACCCAGACCCAATAATTGGCATAATTGACTGTCGGGTTCTCTGAAATCTGCGGCAACTTGGCAATGCTCAAATTCAGTTTCGGGGCCCGCGCCTTGATCAAAGGCAAGTGATAAGAATAACCAAAGAAAAATGCGACTTGGCCCTGGATGAATGCGTCCAATGAATTCGGCATGTCAGCACTCCACGTGTAAGAATCCTTATCCGGCTTGGCAAAATCCAAATAAAAACGCAATGCCTGCACGCCCGGCACTTCTGTAGCCGTATCAGCCAAAGCTGCTGGCATCTGGGCAAAAGTCGGGTAGCCATCATCGCTAGCCATGATGGTGCGGTTTTGCATCATCAGCGCTGACAATATGTCTGTAGACCTCTCAACATTGTCGGCCAAGCCCAAGGCTGCACCAGCCTGGATTAATTTGCCCTGGTCATCCACGCGCACGATCCTCTTCATGGTGGATTGGAACGTATCCCAGGCAGCCGGAATCGTGGCCACGCCCGCGCTATTGAGCAAATCCTTATTAACAAACATAGCCAGCGTATCTACGGACATGGGAAGTGCCACAATTCTGTCTTCTAATTTTTGGTTCTCGCCCTCGGCTGCCATGTTGAGTCTTCTAATTACGTCCTTGGCGACTACATCCGGATACGCATCCCGCAATTCCTTAAGCGTGGGGCTTTTTTCATTCTTCAAAACCAAAGTTTCGCTTTGGTTGGTCGCGCCGCCCGAAACATACCTGTACACCATGCTGGTGAACGGAGGCATGGGCTCTATTTTGGAAAGATATTTGCCGATCCAGGTGTTATGGATCAAAAAGATATCCGGTCCCTTGTCCTCGGCCAGGCCATTCAAGACTGCGCTCTCATATTCCTCCAGCCTGAACCTGCGGTAGTTGATTGTGATCTGCGGATGAGCAGCCCTGTAGGCCTGAATGATGGGCGCATAAGCATCTTCATCATCCACCACTGCCCAAATATTCAAAGTTTTCGGCTTCATGCCAGCCACTGTGGCCGCGTCGGGTGCGTTGGTGCAGCCAGCGCCGATTAACACTGAAAGTACAAGCGGCAAACCTAATAGTTTTCTAAAAGAAAATTTACGCATAATAGCAAGGCTATTATACCACAGGCTCGAAATTCATGTCCCCGTCTTCCCATTGTCTCGGATTATCCGCGATATACGTACGAATACGATCAATTTCATCATCATCTCGCACAATATGTTCGAAATAATTCCGCTGCCATAATCGCCCTGGGAATGATGGCCAATCTTGATCATGCACCCCACGAATATATTCGTCGGTCGTCAACGATTTATACGCCCCGATAACATCCCCCACCGGCATTGGTATTACGGATTGGGCACCCACGGTATTTATGGATGGGCACCCACAAGGGCGTGCCCCTACGGGAATCGCCCCAACGGATTAACCCACGCGGAAAAATACAACGTCGCCGTCTTTCATTATATATTCTTTGCCCTCAACGCGGACCTTGCCCTTGTCTCTCGCGTTGTTCCAGGTGCCGCAATCGATAAAATCTTGGTAACTTAAGACTTCGGCGCGGATAAAACCCTTTTCAAAATCCGTATGGATCACGCCTGCGGCCTGCGGAGCTGTCATGCCCTTCTTGATGGTCCAGGCTTTTGTTTCCATCTCGCCTGTGGTCAAAAACGTCATCAAATCCAAAGATTTGAAAGCTGTCACGATCAGCTGATCCAAGCCGGACGATTCCTGACCCATGGCCTGCAGATATTCCTTTTTCTCCTCTGCCGTCATATCCAAAAACTCTGATTCCATTTTGGCGCAGATAGGCACAACCATCTCGTCTAACGTCGACGTAGTACGTGGTACGTTGTACGTTGTACGATCTTGAAGTTGTTCCTCACTCACGTTTAATACGTAAATCATCGCTTTAAGCGACAACAAGGAAAGTGATTTTAAAGCTTTCATCTCATCCTCGGTCCATTCTAAAAACCTCAAAGGTTTAGCTTGTTCCAAAGCGACTTTGGCTTTTTCCAAGGCTGGCACAAGAATCTCAAGCTCTTTTGTCTTGCCTGCTTTCAATTGTTTGGCTGCTGTGTCCAATCTTTTTTCTACAACTGCCAAATCTGCCAAAGCTAATTCCACGTTGATTGTTTCCATATCGCGCTCCGGGTTGACTGAGCCGTCAACGTGAATCACGTTCTTGTCTTCAAAGGCGCGCAAGACTTGCACGATCGCATCCGTGTCCCTGATGTTAGCTAAAAACGCATTGCCCAAACCCTGGCCTTCGGATGCGCCTTTGACCAAGCCGGCAATATCAACAAACTCAATCACAGCCGGCACAATGCGCCCGGATTTTGAAATGTCTGATAAAGGCTTGAGGCGCGCGTCCGGCACTTCCACTACTCCGACGTTCGGATCAATCGTGCAGAACGGAAAATTCGCGCAATCCACTGCCTTTTTGGTGATAGCCTTAAAAAGCGTTGATTTGCCCACATTTGGCAGGCCCACGATTCCTATTTGTAATGGCATAATTGCGCAACTATAAACTCACAACTGACAACTGACAAGAGTTGCCCAATAAAATTAAAGTGACAAAAACTCTTGCCATCGTTTCGAGGGTCCATCCCTTAGTCATTGCGAACGAACAGTGAAGCAATCTCATACCGGAACACTGAGGTACTTCAGCTAATTAGTAAGAGATTGCCACGCTATCGCTCGCAATGACGACAAGAGGTCGAGATGATTAATAAGTCTTTTTATCTGCGTAATTTTATACGACTACCCTTAATTTTTTTAACTCATCATTGGGTGCGTCTTCAAGATACAGCTCAACCGCTTCTTTCAAATTCTTTTCAGCTGATTCGAGCGTTTCGCCCTGTGAGGTGACTCCGAGTTCTACGCAGTATCCTACATAAAATTTGCCGTCGCCATGATAAGTAGTAGTTAACTTTAAGGTCATAATATAGTCAGTATAGCAATAAAAACGTACTCGTCAAATAAAATAGCTATGTCCAAAATGCGTGTTCATTATAAGGCCTATCCACTGCCCCTACATTATATATATGCAGTGTCGCATTCCCAAGGCGGTCATGACATTGACTTTTCCCGATTTTTGTGCTTAAATAAAGGCATAGTTCGCAGCTTGAAAACTCGCTTAAATTCTTACTCAGGCACATTGCCTGGGCAAGCCAACACGCTCCAATCAGAATATTCTGTGTGGAGCACCCGGGAGGTGCAGCATGAGTCTCATTCATCATCGGTTCTTCTCTCTGTTTTGTTTCACTGTCTCGCTTGGCCTCCTCGGAATCGGGGCGTGCTCAAGCGACGACAACAACCCCAACCCGGCCAACACCGGCGGAACGAACGCGGGCGGCGACTCCGGAGTCGGAGGCGTTGCTGGCAAGGGCGGAAACGGCGGATCAGCCAGCGGCCAAGCAGGCCAAGCCGGAACTGGCGGTCA
>JBAYJJ010000053.1:0-4149 GCA_041665165.1 Patescibacteria group bacterium
AATCAAACGCGCGGCCTTGATATGGTCCATTGCCGTCGGTTTGTATCAAGGACAGATCACAGATGAGAGGTTGGTCGGCCCTGAGTTCAAGCAGCTGTTGGCCAGTGTGCCGAGCGAATATCCAAGCTCCATGTCTGGGTGCAGCGGATCAGGCAAGACCAGCCAAGCGCTCATCACGACCAAAGATGATTTCGCGTGCAACAATTCATGCGTGCCTTCAGCCGACCTTTTCAAGACATCTCTCGGGAAGATAGCCGACAAAATCGTGGGCGGCTTGCTCGGCACGGCGATGAGCAAGAAATCCAAGGAAATCGTCGAGGGCGCCATAACCTTGTTGGAAAGCGGCAAAGATCTCAAGGAGGCCTCTGACAGCATGGATCCTGACGACGCAGTTTCAGTGATCACCAATGTGTCGTCCGCAGCCGGAACCATTGCAGGGGTGGCAGGAGTGCTCGAAATGGCTGGTGCCGCAGAAATCGCAGCAGTGGTCGGAGCATTCCAGGTCGGTTGGGAAATCGGTTCAGCACTCAATCTAGTCATTGAATGCGCACAATGGAAAGCTGCACACTGCGGACCTGATGGTGGCTCGGGCGGAACAACGCCTGATGGCTCAGCTGGTACTGGCGGGACGGCTGGTACAGACAGCGGCGTTGGTGGCACAGACAGCGGAGCTGGCGGATCAGTTGACTCAGGCGGAGATGATAGCGCAGATGTTTCCAGTGGTTGCACCCCTGATGAGACCCGCTGTAAGGGAATTGATGCCATAGAGACCTGCGACACAAATGGCCAATGGCAAGAGACATATCAATGCCCGTTCGCTTGTCTGCAGGGCGGTTATTGCGGCGGAGAATGCAAACCTGGAATTGAAACCAAGTGTGACGGCTTCAATGTCGTAAAGTGCGACTCCCTGGGCCAATGGGATGCAGGTACGCCTTGCCCATTCTTCTGCTCTGGCACTGACTGTGCTGGAGAATGCCAAGATGGAACTGCCCGCTGCGACGGGCTGCAACCACAGACCTGCTCTGGATATGCATGGACAGACAATGGAACAGCTTGCGTGCACGACTGTCTTGAGGGCTCATGCCACAACCAGGGCGCAACTTGCGGAGATCCTTGCAGTACACCCGTAGATTGCCCCAAGGATATGGTCTGCTGCCAATGTTTCTACGAACCCCCGCACTGCCAGACACTGGGCGGCGGCAGCCTCTGTCAGTGCTGTCCGTAACTACGCTCTACTCGAAGTGAAATTGCTTCGAGTTTTTTATTTGCAGAATAAAAAAGCCCCAGTGCAGGAATGCCTGGGGTTTTGAGTTTCAGAAAGCCTTTTGGGCTTCCAAGGTCGCGACTTGTTCGGCCACCTTGTCCAAGTGTGCGAAAAAGGTGCGCATATCGCCTTCGGGGTTGGCCGACGGAAGCTCGCGCTGAGGTGCGGACACGATGGCCGCGAGTTGCATCAAGCGGTCGCGGACCAGGTCGATGTGGCGCGCCACGGCTTCCTCTGATTTCTGGATCGCATGGTTCGCTCCAGCAACTTTGGACTTTGCCCTGAGGATGAGTTCATGATCCATGAGTTTGTCCGGCAACCTGCCAATGAACCGCTCGCATTCCTCCAGAATCGCAGAGGTCAGAGCAATGGTCTGCTGGTGTTTGGTCGAACGTTCAACCAGGTCAGCCTCACAGCCAATCAACTCCTGCAATTCGGAATTTAGAGGATCAACGCGTTCAGCGTCGTCTCCTGCCATTTCAAGACGCACCCTGAATGTTTCTCTTTCTGTTCTTATATCTTCCAAATGCGTCCTCAGCTCGCACTCAGCCTTGCGCAGCTCGGATGATTCGCCCAGCAGTTCAGTGCGCGCTTCCTCAATGCCATGAGCATAGAAACTCGGCACGACCTCATGCAGGGTGAGCATCGCGATTTCTTCTTGATTATTCCTGATTTGATTGCGCTTGGCCCACTGTGCAGCGCTTCGGTTTCTTTTGCTGACTTTGATGTCTACTGCAATGATCAAGGGCATCAAGGGTAGAATCAAGGTGTAGAACAAATGCTGCAGAAATGTCCTCGCCTCACCTTTTTTCTTCGAGGCTACGAGATAGCTCCCGTAGATGTGAACAATTTCTAAGGTTATTGCGGAATACCAAGCCCATTTCCAGGACCAGATTAGGGCAAGTACAAATACAATAAGCTCAATCGTACGGTAAGCTAAGACAACGTACAAATAATCCACTTCGTCTTCTTCATCAAGTTGCTTAGCCCGCCAATCAGCATAGCGCTCAAACCGAGTCTTCTGTTGCAGGACACGGATTTGCTCCTCAAGTTCTGCACGTCTGTGCGCCAGGACTTGTTCCGGGGTCTTGTCCAATCGGGCCAAAGCCGCGATACGGGAATCAGTGGTTTCCATCAGGACCTCCCTGTTTGTCTAAAATACGATTTAACGCAAAAAACTTAGCTTATTCCTAAGTTTTAGTCAATGGATCAATCAATGACCTAATCCAAATTCCGCTCAGTTGTCTTCCTGATGATTTCCAGGACTTCTTGTGCAGTGTCAACGACCTGGATTAAGCCGAGATCTTTTTCATCGATATAATCGTTTTCTTTGCAGACTGATTCACTGATCCACTTCACGAACGGCGACCAGAATTCTTTGCCGACGAAAATGCACGGTACGTTTGAAGGGACTTTGCCGGTCTGGACCAAAGTCAGCATTTCAGTCGCCTCGTCCAAAGTGCCGAAGCCGCCGGGAAAAAATACATAAGCCTGGGCCGCGGCCGAAAGCATGACTTTGCGCGTGAAAAAATGGTGGAACCCGATGGCCGCTGTCACGAAATCATTGCGCCTTTGTTTTGAAGCCAGCTCAATATCCAAACCGATCGACTCCCCACCTGCTTCAAACGCTCCTTTGTTGGCTGCTTCCATGATGCCTGGGCCGCCGCCGGTGATGATCGTAAATCCGTTTTCAGCGCATAAGCGGCCGAGCTCGACTGCGATTTTGTAGAACGGATCGCCTGGTTTGTTGCGCGCGCTACCGAAAATAGATACTTCGTTGTGCAGTTTGGAAAGAAATTCAAAACCCTCAATGAATTCGGCCATGATCCTGAAGATGCGCCAGTTGGCGTTCGCGGAAAGCATTTTAGACTCATGCGGTTCAAGCCAGCTCATGAACCGCTTGCTCGGCTCTTTGGTCCGGAAGGTGGAACTGTTATAAAAAGGCCGTTCAGGCTTTGTTATTTGTTCTGACATAACAAAAGGGTTATCCATATTTAATCCAGCTTTTCCAATTTCTGGCCGAATGTATTCATAAAAGCTGAGAGCTTAATTTTATCCCAGCACGGGCCCAGGCTGATGGTGATCGGCTTGTTCTTGCCAATGACTGAAATCTCAAAAGCATATCTGTCTCCGCTTAAGCTAAGGCCCAAATCCACGAGCTTGAAGCTCATCACTTCGTTCAACTGGATATCCTGGTGGCGGCTCAAAATGGCCGTAAACTCAAGCGACTGATCAGTCAGCTTTAATTTTTCAGTAAAAGAGTTGAGCAGATAGCCCCAACAGATCATGACCAGGATGCCCACTATCAGAGTCTGCATGCCTTCGAGAGATGGGAATAGCAATGAAAACACCAAAATTAAAGTGATCAAAATGGTCGCGCCTAAAATTATTGCGCCTGGTGCGCTCAAGGCTTCGGCCTGGATCTCAGTCAGCTCCTCGATTTGAGATTCAGTAGTTTTTTCGACTTTCATCTGAGCGATGACCTCCATGAGACAATTATACCATAAAAAAAATCGCCTTGAGTCAGGCGATGAGTCATCGGCGCGGGCCAGAGGCCCGATTTCTGCGTTGATAGGCGAGAAGCGGTGAGCTGACTTTCGCGTTCGCTCTTTTCAGCATGTCCGCCAAGTTGGAGGGCACGCCCTTGCCGCGCCTTGGAGGACCATAGCGCCGAGCTGGTTTTTGGAGATCTATGATCTGGGCCAAAATTTCCTCGTATTCTTTGCGGCCCATAGTTACCCTGAGTCGTCTGCCGTCTGGCTCAAGGCCTTCTGGAACCACGACCACAGTACGACCTTCGCGCCTGAGCTTGCCCTTGTGCTCGCCGTAAAAAGTCATGCCCACATTGCAGAAAAAGGGCGGGCCTTCGGCCGAGTAGAGCTTGT
>JBAYJJ010000054.1:0-4145 GCA_041665165.1 Patescibacteria group bacterium
AAGAAGATAAAAATCAAGAACGGCAAGCGCAAACTGGTTGAGGAAAAGATATATCCTGGATATGTGCTGGTGGAGATGATCGTGGACGATGATTCCTGGTATGTTGTGCGCAACACTCCGAGCGTGACTGGTTTTATCGGCACAGGCACCACGCCCTCGCCCATGTCCGAGCAGGAAGTCAGCAGCCTCATGAAGCGCGTCGGCACGCAGGAAGAGCCGGCCTATACCATTGACATCCAGATTGGTTCTCCTGTAAAAATCGGCGAAGGCCCGTTCAAGGGCTTTGAAGGCAAAGTCATCGAAATCGACGGAGCCCGCGGCAAAGTCAAGATCTTGGTTTCTATGTTCGGCCGCGAAACTCCTCTGGAACTGGACTTTACACAGGTCAAAAAGATATAACCCCCCTCTATCCGATTCCTCTTCTACTATATTGCGGAATCACCTTTCCCCCACAGCTGCAGGGGAAAGGAGTAGTGTCGAAGATGTTATAGACGCGATGCGCTTCTCATCATGTCTAACAGCATCTTTGACGCTTCTGAAATTGTTAATTGTTAATTGTAAATTGTTAATTGAAAAGTATGGCTAAGAAAGTCAAAGCATTGATCAAGCTGCAGATCGAAGGCGGCAAGGCCAACCCAGCCCCTCCGGTCGGTACGGCTTTGGGCCCCCAGGGCGTGAACATCGCTGAATTCTGCAAAAAATTCAATGATGCCACTCGCGACCGCATGGGCGACGTTGTCCCTTGCATCATCACAGTGTATGAAGATCGCTCATACGACTTCATCCTGAAAATCGCTCCGGTGGCTGAAATGATCAAAAAATCAATCGGCCTCAAAAAGGGTTCAGCCAAACCTTTGCAGGAAAAAGTCGGCAAAATCACAAGAAAGCAAATCCGTGAAATAGCTGAAAAGAAATTGCCGGACTTGAACTGCACGACCGTTGAATCGGCCATGAGCCAAGTAGAAGGCACAGCCAAAAACATGGGGTTGGAAATTGTGGGCTGATCTCACTTGCCAAACTCAACACAGAACCTCGACATTGTCGGGGTTTTGTTTTTGTGAATATAATGGAACATGGATAATGACCTGAGCCAAAATAAACACATAGCCGTTTTCCGCGGCAAGACGATCCGTAAAACCATCCACAAAAATGAGTGGTGGTTTTCGGTTATTGATGTAATAGAAGTTCTAACAGGGACAGAAAGACCGAGAAAATATTGGAGCGATCTCAAAAAAAAGCTGTTAAATGAGGGTTTTATTGAAGTGTCCGAAAAAATCGGACAGTTGAAATTGCATGCTCCGGATGGCAAATTGCGAGAAACTGACTGCACTGATACCGAAACAATGTTTCGACTCATACAATCCATCCCCTCGCCGAGCGCCGAACCTTTCAAGCGTTGGCTAGCCAAAGTCGGCTACGAAAGAATACAGGAAATTGAAGACCCAGAGCTGGCCGCAAAACGAACGCGAACCATCTATAAAGCAAAAGGCTATACTGACGCGTGGATAGAAAAAAGGATGCGAGGCATCGAAATCAGGGAGACCCTGACGAACGAGTGGAGAAACAGGGGCGTCAAAGAAGATTTGGAATACGCAATTTTAACGGCTGAAATTTCCAAAGCGACCTTTGGAATGACGCCCAGCGAATATCAAAAGTTCAAAGGATTGAACAAGGAAAATTTGCGGGATCATATGAATGATCTGGAGCTGATATTCTCAATGCTTGGCGAAGCTTCCACCACAAAAATCGCCAAAGACAGAGATGCTAAAGGATTCAAGGATAATAAAAGCGCGGCTCAAAAAGGCGGACGGATCGCTGGCGATGCCAGACTTAAGCTCGAGCTTGAATCCGGCGGCAAGGTTGTTTCAGAAGAAAATTATCTGACGGAACCGCAGAATAGAAAAAGAATTGATCCAAAGGCCTCATTCATTCCTAATTCCTAATTCTCCCGCCTCTACTAAAAATAGATAATGGCGGGATCCCGCCAAAGGCGGCGACTAATCGCTAATTAAATATGGAATCTTCTCGTAAATCCACTCTCATCAAAACCATTTATTTTTATCTGGTATCTCTGATCGCTTTGCTCATGGTCGTGTTCTCGACCGCTGATTTGATCAACCTGGGCTTGAAGACCTGGGTCTTCCCCAAGACCAACACCAATTATTATGGCATGCCCTGTGCTTCGCAGATTTACCCAGCACCGACTAAAGAGGGCGTGACCCAGCCGACCACGAATATAGACTATGCCAAGCAATGCGAGATTGACCGCAAGAACCAGGAGGATATGGCCATTGTCCAAAACCAGCGCGACGCAGTCCGCGACATCTCAATGATCGTGGTGGGCATTCCCCTGTTCTTGTATCATTGGATAACGCTCAGGAAGGATAAAGAGACGGACAAGGCGTAAAACCCACCTAGCTCTTGACCAAAATCAGGTTTTAGCCTATTATTTGCGCATTAACTTACGTGGGAGTCTTTGATTATCAAGGACGCCTTATCCCCCTACGCCAAGGCTTCGGGGGACTTACCACGAGGAATGGGCTGAAAAAGCCTTTCCTCACGCAAAATATGGCGCACTCCAAGCGCTTCGTTGAACTGCAAAAGCAGGTCGACAAAACAAAGAAGTACACACCCGCAGAAGCGGTTGATTTGGCTAAAAAAACAGCCAACACCAAATTCGTGGGCAGTGTCGAGGTCCATGTCCGTTTGGGCATTGATCCTAAGAAGAGCGATCAGACTGTCCGCGGCATGATCGTGTTCCCGCACAACATCGGCAAAACCAAGCGCGTGGCCGCTTTCGTATCTGCTGACAAAGAAAAGGATGCCAAGGATGCTGGTGCTGACATCGTGGGCGGCGAAGAGCTGATCAACGAAATCACGACCAAAGGCGTAATCAACTTTGACGTGGCCGTGGCTACGCCAGACATGATGCCTAAGCTGGCCAAGCTCGCCAGGATCCTCGGCCCTAAAGGTTTGATGCCTAACCCGAAGACAGATACAGTCGGACCGAACGTCAAGAAAATGGTTGAGGACGTCAAAAAGGGTAAAGTTTCTTTCAAGAATGACGGCGCTGGCATTGTCCACCAAGCCATTGGCAAGACATCTTTGGAGAATAACCAAATCATAGAGAACTTAGCCGTGCTCATGGACGCCATCAAGCGCGTCAAGCCAGCTTCGTCCAAAGGCGCTTTCTTCAAAAAGGTTTCGCTGACAACCACCATGGGTCCTGGCATCAACATTGATACCGGAACGTACTCTGGGTAATACAAATTAACAGTGATTTGATAGAGACGTCCCGCCGGGGCGTCTCTACTTGTATACGTTTGGACTAAAATGCGGATTGGTCTTATTATAGACATCACGATATGAGCGAACCCGGCATCAAAACATCTTCTGTTTCGTTTCTGCCTTATAAAATAAAGGGAAATGAAATTTCAATATTCCTCCAAAAAAGGACATCTGACGCGCCGACGTTTCCAGGTGCATTCTTTCCGTTCGGCGGAGAAACGGAAACCGGAGAAGACTCGCGCGCGACGCTCATCCGCGAATTGCAGGAAGAGCTCGTTTATAAACCTGTACATGAAAAATACGTTGGCGCATTAGAATACCCAGGACACACTATCCATGTTTATATCGAACAAGTAGAAGATGATTTTCAAAATATTGTTAAGGTGATGGAAGGTGATTACGGAAAATTTTTGACAGAACAAGAAATATGCTCCGAATCGGAAGTGCCTCAAGAAATGAAAAAGGTCATCCCTAAATTTTTTGATATCATTAGGTCATTTAACGGAAAACAAGAGTAAATTTTCCAGTTCTTGACAATCCAGTGAAAATTTACGCACTTAATGCTACACTTTCCGCGTTATGCAAAAGATCATTTTAGGTTTCGTAGGGCTGCTCGGGTCTGGCAAAGGCACGGCCGCTGTAATGCTCAAAGAAAAGTATGGAGCTGAGATCCATGTGTTCAGCGATATCTTAAAAGACATCCTGAGGCGGCTCGGATTACCTATTTCGCGCGAAAATCTGCAAGGCCTTTCTACTTCGCTCAGGACGCAATTCGGACAGGATCTACTGGCTAAAGCCATGGCCCAACAAGTCGGGAGTGCGGCCGCGAGTCTGATCGTGATAGATGGCATCAGGCG
>JBAYJJ010000055.1:0-3514 GCA_041665165.1 Patescibacteria group bacterium
CTCACCCCCGTTTGATGCAAAAATCCGAAACTTGGATTGAGCATCAGCGGGGTTTTTTAATAAACCACCTCCACCTTTTTATCCGGTTTACCGGGCGTGACGATCACGGCCGTAACATGCGTTTTGTCTGACCACTTCACGTCTTTCCAATACGGCAATTTATCGCCGGTTGCGCTTTGTGCATCTTTTATTTCAGCAGCTTTGTCTGTCGTAATTTCTTTGGCGATATCAGCCGTCAAATCATAGCCGCGCAATGCGCCGACTGCACAGCCTGCGCCGCCGCAAGTCACTGGCAAGGAAAAAGCTTTTGTATAATCGCTGTTCCACATGAGCAATCCATTGTCCGGGTAGTTGTCCAGTTTTTTTGCTACTCCGTCTTTGAGGCTGTAAGACATGGTCACATAGTTTGTGGGCATGCCAGCACCGCAATCATTGGTTGTGGCGCATGGCTCGGGCGAATATGAAATCAAAACAGTCGCCGAAGTGCTTGAGGTTTGGGCAATGTATTGCACGCCCAGTAGCAGGGGCGCTTTAGCCGGCTCTGTCACAGCTGACTCGTCCAAGACCTTGCTGTTTTGGCCATTGAATATTTCCAAGCGGTTTGTGCCAATGCAGAAGTTCGCCTCAACAGCGCCCGGGAACTTTGCGGTTTTGGCTTCGCCCACGCACCTGTGCAAGAAGCTGTACGTCTTTTTGTTCCAGTCAACAGTCTTGATCGCCAAATCGCTGGTCTGGGGCGTTTGCGGTTCTGCGGTAGATGTCGCAGACTTTTGATCCAGGTTCTTTTTCAGGTTCTGCACATCGCCTTGCAAGCTCGAAAGTTGTTGCCTTAAATCGCTTTTTTCAGAGCTCCAAGAAAGATAAAGCACGCCGCCGAGTACGATAATAGCCAGAGCAATGGCTATGCCCACGATAAGGGTCTTGTTTGATTGTTCCATACTACAACTAATTAAAAATTCAAAATTAATAATTCAAAATTATTGAGACCTTCGGCACTATTATATTCTTGTTTCGGAAATTTTGCATTTTGAATTTTGCATTATGCATTTTCGGTCAGAAGCCTTTTGGTTTTTCGCCGAGCGTTGAAACGCCAGTCTCACTCAAATCAACGCGGATGAAGGATGCGATGAGCGGATGGGTCTGGTCCAAGCCGCGCCAAATCTCTTGGGCAATCCTGCGATATGAAGGGTGGCCTTTTTTGCCGGAGCGCAACTCAATGAAATGGAAGAGTTCGCGCATGTTCCAAGCTACGAGCAATCTGCGGCGATAAGCCATGGGCACGACATATTCAGCTTCAGCTTCCATGCCAGCTTCAAGAATGGCGCGATTCAGATCCCTGGCTTGATTCATCACTTGCTCATATTCCTTTACTTTGCCGATCTCTACGATCTCATCCGGCATTTCATACCCAAGCTCAGTACCGAGCGGCTGATTGGTCTGCGTGCAGATGCGGTGGCGCTGGATGTCTCTCCATGAGCCATAGTCCATCACGACCTCGTGGGCAAACCAGGCATGCTCAAATTCGCGCGGCGGAGCTTCGTGCGGTCCGCGATCCTCCAAAGCGGCTGTGATGACAGTGTTGGCCACTTGCTTGTCGCCTTTCACCATTTCCAAGGCTTGGACAGCCGAGATTTTGGCGTATCTGGAGAGCAGTGCAGTAGCAATGTGCAGTTCAGCCAAGTTGTCGTCATAAACGCAGGATACGCCTTGGCGTGCTTCTAAAGGCTGCTTATCAGGCAAGATCTCTTTGGCTACAGCTGCCATCTTGGCAGGCAAGGCGGATAAATAGTCGCTGGCATCTGCGTATTTGAGCAGAGTGGGGAAGGGGAAGTGGAGCAAAGCCTGGTCGCGGTCAATTTGGGCAAAGCCCCTGAGCACGGCCTTCACCTCTTCGCCGACTTGGCGCGCAATCGGATCTTGGGAAGAGAGCAACTTCTTGATTGTGCTTTCCCAGATGCGCGCATTGGCTGTCATACCCATGTGCGCCAGCGAGGCGGCTGGCAAGAGGTAGCGTGCCCTGTCGCAGCACATGGCCTTGATGACAGCGTTCCAAGCGCCATCTGGCATGTCTGGGGCTTTAGGGCTGCGCGCCTGCATCATGGGTTGGAGTAGGGCATAGCACTCTTCGTACAGCTTGAACAAATTATCAAACAGCTCCTCCACTTGAGGGCCAAAAGAACTTTCTTTCAGTGTTTTCGGGATATCCACGCGGTCGCGCGTAAAAACTTGATAGCGAGAAGATTTTTCGGTAAACGAACCCAGGCGCGAATCCTCCAGGATTTTGACAATGGGCTGGGGAATGTTTTGGAAAGCGATTGATGCGACTGCATGTTCAGCCACAGACCCATGCCCATAGCCTACGACCCACTTTTCGTGGAATTCGGCGGCCTTTTCCAAGCTCACCTCATCGATGTTCTGGTCAAATGGTGTGGAAGACCTGGAGCATTTGGCAATGGCCACGGCCAATTGCTCGGGCGTTGGCCGCAATTCCACGTACGAACCGTCTTCGCGCTTGGTGCGGATGTGGTTCAGCCAGTACACGCGCCGCTCGGCCGTATTCTTGGGCTGGACCAGCTTGGACTTCTTGATTTCATCAATGGTAGGCATAATACCTCAATTTTCATTTTTCAATTCACAATTTTCAATAAATCCACCATTTTCCAATGTTTGGAAATTGAAAATTGATCATTGATAATTGTATAAAGCGGCTATACCTTGGCATATATGCAAGAGGCCGACAAACAGGGTTATCCACCTACTTGCAAACACCAAGAAACAAAAACCAAACATCAAACAAACATCAATAATCAAACACCGAAACATCAATTGGTGTTTTGAAGTTTTGGATCTTGGAGTTTGTCTGGATCTTGTTTCTTGGTGTTTAGTGTTTATCTAGCCTGTAGACCCAAACCCACCGCGTGACTCATTATTCAAAGGTTGTCCTTCCTCAAATTCAGCTTTGATGACCGGGACAATCATGCCCTGCACCAAGCGCTCTCCTTTTTCTACTTTTACTTCTTGGTCACCAGGGTTGTACAAAGCCAGATGGACCTGATCGGTTGGCCCGCAATAGTCGCTATCAACAACTCCGATACCATTTGCCATCATCAGGCCTTTCTTTTTGAACAGGCTTGAACGCGCAGCTAAAATCAGCACATGCCCGGGCGGTGTGGCAATGATCAGTCCGGTAGGTAAAATCGCCAAAGATCGGGGAGCGATAGTCGCGTCTTCACATGAAGCCAAATCAAAAGCTGCAGCTCCAGCAGATTTGTATTCTGGGATTTCTACAGACGGGTCAAGGCGCGTGATTCTAACTTTCATAGCCGTATTTATTCAACAAATCTGCCAAAGATTTTTCCAAATAAGCCATGTCCGAGGAATTGTCTATCTCAACTTCAGCCTTGGCGGCCACGCTTGGGATCTGGAGTTCGGGTTCGCCCTTTGAGATCACCTGGAATTCATCCCAAGACATGCCAGCCTCGCCTGGCTTTTCTGTCCGTTTGCTTACGCGCTC
>JBAYJJ010000056.1:0-3096 GCA_041665165.1 Patescibacteria group bacterium
ACGGGAGATTGTCTGAGGGTTTTGATCCTGAGAAAACATTAAAAAAAATAAAATGCCCGGTATTGTTGATCCACGCCTATTGGTCCAGGGACAAGAACTGGGGTTTGATGGGGGCTTTAGATGATAAGGATGAACAGAGAATCAGTTCAAGCGTAAAAGATATCAAAGTGACGAGAGTAAATGCCATCCATGATGTCCATCTGGCAAAACCGAAGATTTTCATTAAAGCAGTAGATGATTTTCTGCAAAGTTTGGATAGCTGCGGCTGATAGACAAAATGCCTTCAACCCAGGATAATATGTGTCTTGAATATGCCAGAAAACCAAAAAATCAGCGTAATCAAGCCGCTCTTGAGCCAGACCTTGGGCATCCTCAGATCCAATTGGCTGACTTTGGGTCAGATCGTGCTTTTGGCTTACATGCCCATGAATATTTTTATGGAATGGTATCAGGCCACGCATGGCGTCAATTCCATTGAGGATCTTTTGCCAATTTACCGCTTTGCCGGTGTTTATGAATTGCTTTTGGGTTCGTTCGCATATGTGCTGATCGTTTTCCTCACTTTGGCAGCCATGAAAAACGAGAAAGCAGGTTTTGCTGATATTTGGAAAAAGTTCACTGGCACTGCTTATGTCAGGGTCATCTGGACCAGAATCGTGGGCGGAGTCCTGACCAGTTTATTGTTTTTGTTGCTCATTGTACCTGGCATCATCTTCTCCATCTTTTGGATTTTCTCGGATGTGATTGCCGTGGTAGAACCGCTCGGCGGCTGGGTCGCGCTCAAGAAAAGCGAAGAAATGGTGAAGGGCCGCTGGTGGAAGGTATTGTTGACTGTGTTTGTCGGTTTTATCTGCACAGTCGTGCTCTCAAATGTTTTGAGCCTAGGCCTGAGCGTCGCAGGCAATAATTGGGCCATTGGGCTTGTCAGCAGTTTCATCACAGACCTAGGCGCCTCACTCTTCGTCGTTTACTTGACATTAACCTATTTTAGGTATCAAGTGACAGGCGACAGGAGTGCTCTTGTAACTTGATACTTGTAACTTGTAACTGTGAATATGAAGATTTCAAAGATAGGTTGGGCATCATTAGCCGTTGTTTTAGCCTCGTTTGTCGTAGGCTGGTATTTTTATCCGCTCTTGCCTGAGCGCGTGGCTTCGCATTGGAATTCGATCGGGCAAGTGAACGGTTATATGTCCAGGTTCTGGGGCGCATTCTTGATGCCTATCATTTCGCTTGTCATGTATGGTTTTTTCCTGCTCATACCCTTGATGGATCCCAAAAACGAGAATATCCAGAAGTTCCGCAAATATTTCGACATGTTCATCCTGATCCTGTTTTTGTTCATGTTCTATATTTTTGGTTTGACTTTGGCTTGGAACCTAGGGTATCAAATCAACCTCATCCAATACATGGCCCCGGCTTTTAGCGTAATGTTCGTATTCATCGGATACATGATGAGCAAGACAGAGATGAACTGGTCAATCGGCATCCGTACACCATGGACATTGAGCAGCGAGATCGTATGGCGAAAAACGCACAAACTCGGCGCATGGCTGTTCGGCATTGCTGGAGTTTTGGCTTTAGGCGGAATGTTCTTGCCGAATCTGGCGATCTGGTTTGTCCTGGTGCCCGTCTTGCTTGCTGCAGCCATTTCCATGATCTATTCGTATTTTGTGTTTAAGGCCGAAAAATCCAAATCATGAACAAATTCGATGTTGCTGTAATCGGCGGCGGGCCTGCGGGCTTGATGGCTGCCGGTTGTGCGGCCGAGCTTGGAGCTCGGGTGATTTTGCTTGAAAAAAATCCTGCTTGCGGCCGCAAACTCTTGATGACCGGCAATGGCCGCTGCAATGTGACGCAAGACGAGAACAATATCCGTGAGCTGGTGAAAAAATACAAGAACGGTCCTTTTTTGTTTTCGGCTTTCAGCAAGTTCGGGCCAAGCGACATGCGCGAATTTTTATCGCGACTCAACATACAGACAAAGGTAGAGGAATTGGGGCGCGTGTTTCCGGCCAGCAACAAGGCGAATGATGTGTTGAATGCCATGCTCGGATATCTTGAACAAGGCAAAGTCGAAATCAAATATAACGCAAACGTCACAGGCTTTGAGGAGAAAGCAGGGGAGATCGCTGCAGTAAAAATATCTGATGGAAAAATAGAGGCAAAGAAGTTTATTTTGTGTACTGGCGGATCAAGCTATCCATCAACCGGATCAGACGGCTCGGCTTATGCCTGGTTAAAGGCGCTTGGCCATACTATCGTAGAACCTTTGCCAGCCTTGGTCCCGCTCAAAATCAGCGACGCTTGGATCAAAGAGCTTAAGGGTTTGGCACTGGAGAACGCAGCATTGAAACTGGAGGCTGACAAAAAAGTAATCTCCAAATCCCAAGGCGACATGCTGTTTACGCATTTTGGCGTGAGCGGCCCAGCTGTCTTGACTGTGAGCCGGGAGGCAGCGTCAGCACTCAAAGCCAAGCAAGACGTGCGCTTAAGCATAGATATTTTTCCGCAAAAGACTGCGCAAGACCTTGATCTGCAGATAAAGAATCTATTCCGCGAAAACGCCAGGCGCACGGCAGCCAATGCTTTGGCCACGATCATGACAGCTCGTTTGGCGCCGAAGATCCTGGAGCTGAGCGGTTTGTATGAAACGCGCCAATCAGGCCAGGTGACAAAACAAGAGCGCGAACGCCTTGTGGCATGCCTGAAGAACATCGATCTTCAGGTTTCCGGTTCCATGGGTTTTGATGTGGCCATGGTCACATCCGGCGGCGTGGACGTGAAAGAAGTCGACCCCAAGACCATGCAATCTAAAATAATCCCGAATTTATATTTGGCTGGCGAGGTCCTGGATATTGATGGCCCCACCGGCGGATACAACCTGCAAGCATGCTGGAGCACAGGCCGCGCAGCAGGCGAGAGCGTACAGGCCTAACTCACCGGCTCACATGCGTTCGCCACCCTCTCTTGCAACAAGAGAGAGCTCAGGGCTCAAACTGTTAAACTAATCAATTCAAGTCCTTCCCTTGGTGTAAGGGAAGGACAGGCTCGTCGTTCCCGCCAAAGGCGGCTAGGGTGAACGACGAGCCAGGA
>JBAYJJ010000057.1:0-2883 GCA_041665165.1 Patescibacteria group bacterium
TGCGCATTTTGCGCGATTTGATTGAGGCATCTATTTATGCCCAGTATCCCAATGCTGATATCGTAGAAATCGAAGATTATGTAAAATCCGTGCCACAATTTTATCCGGACAAAGAATGGGATTTGGCTGGAACCGAGATGATTACCGTAAGGAAAGAGCCCTATCCGTTCAAAACTTATCCGGAGTTCGAGCACTCCATGACCGGAGAATTCAAAGACCCCTTGGCAGTCCTGCTGGAGGGCCTTTCCAGGCTTGGTACCGGAGAACAAGCCTGGGTCCAGTTTCTTGTCCTGCCCATGGGCCAGAAAGAATGGAATGCAAAGATGACTGAGCTTATCAAAAAGCTTAAGGGCGATAAGACGCCGGCTAAAGCGACTTTGGCCGAGGAGATTCTTTTCGCTCCGTTCAACCTGTTCATTGCCATTGCTAATGAGTTCATCGGGTCAGCTTCGGCCGCGCCAGCAAAGCCAGAGAGTCCGTTGTCAGCCAGGATGTTCAACTTGAGCCCGGGCGAGCGCAAAGCTTTGGAAGCAGTCGAAATCAAGGCAGGCAAAGTAGGTTCTATGGGCAAAGTCAGGTTTGTATATGTGGCCAAAAAGAACGTGTTCAAGAAGCCGCGCATTTACCAGTCATTCATCGGGTTCATGAAGCAAATGAATGCTAATGATATGCAATCACTCAAGCCTGACACCGACGTAGTCGGCATGAATGGCGGCTTATGGTTCTTCAGGGACCGGCGCAATAATTTCCGTAAAAACAAACTTATAGAAAATTATCGCAATCGCGCCACATGGGAAGGCATGCCGCCGTATTATGTTGGAACCGAGGAACTGGCCACCTGGTGGCATTTCCCGCATACTTTCCAGGTGAAAGCGCCGCAGCTCAAGAAGCAAGAAATCAAATATACCGAACCCCCGCAAAACATTCCATTTGCTTAAACATGTAACACAAAACACGAAACATGTAACACGATCGAAATGATACATGCTATATGTTACATGATACATGACGATGTATGTCAGAACTGTACAACCACGACCACGAGAACGAAGTGACTATATTCGCCGAAACGAACTTCCGTAGCCAGCGGAGGCGTTTTGGCATAAAAACGGACGATAGGCGCCGCCACATGTACATCATCGGAAAAACAGGCATGGGCAAAACGCAGCTGCAAGAGAATATGGTCATGTCCGATATCATGGCCGGACATGGTGTGTGCTATGTGGATCCGCATGGGGACACGGCCGAAAGGATATTGGATTTGATTCCGTCCAACCGCGTCAATGACGTGGTATATTTCAACCCGGCAGACATGGAGTTTCCGGTTGGCTTCAACATCCTGGAAACCGCGAACGACAATCAAAAGCATTTGATTGCTTCCGGGCTGATGGGCGTGTTCAAAAAAATCTGGCCGGACGTGTGGAGCCCGCGCATGGAATACATTTTGTTGAATTGCGTTTTGGCTTTGATTGATTACCCGGGAGCCACTTTGCTTGGCATCAATCGTTTGCTGGTGGACAAGGATTACCGCGAACGCGTGATCGCCAAGATCCGCGACCCGATCGTCAAAACCTTTTGGGTGGCTGAATTCACTTCATGGGAAGTCAAGTATCAGACAGAGGCCATCGCGCCGATCCAGAACAAGGTCGGCCAATTTTTGTCTGCGTCCATTATCCGCAACATCGTGTCTCAGGTAAAATCCACCATTGATGTCCGTTCCATAATGGATGACAGCAAGATTTTTATCGTCAATCTGTCCAAAGGCAGGATCGGCGAAGAGAACATGAAGCTCTTGGGTGGCATGCTCATCTCCCGCTTGCAGATGGCAGCCATGGAAAGAGTGGGTATTCCAGAAGCGCAAAGGAAAGACTTCTACATGTTTGTGGACGAGTTCCAGAATTTCGCGACTGAATCATTCGCATCTATCTTGTCTGAAGCGCGCAAATACAGGCTTAATTTGATTGTCGCCCATCAATACATCGAACAGCTAACGGACGAGGTAAAGGCCGCTGTCATCGGCAACGTAGGGACTATCATCGCATTCAGGATCGGAGCGACCGATGCTGAGTTCTTGGAAAATGAATTTTCGCCGACTTTTACGGCCGAAGATTTGGTCAACCTGACGAAATTCACGGTCTACCTGAAATTAATGGTTGACGGCGTTTCCACGTCGCCTTTTTCAGCTTCCACCTTGCCGCCGTTGGCCCAATTCACCGGGAACAGCGACAAGATCATTGCTGTGAGTCGCGAGAGGTATGCCATGCCGCGGGCCCAGATTGCGGAAAAAGTTTTGCGCTGGAGCGGCATGGAATCTGCGTCATTGCGCATTGCTGATGAAGCTGCGGCTGATGCTTTAGCCCAAAGCTCAGAGCTCGATAAAACAGAAAATGATTTGAATATAAATATCAGCGATGCCATAGCTGAAGATCGCAGCTCACAAACAGATGAAGCGAAAAGTCCCGCCTCCGAAAACAAGTATATGTCGGCGGGATCCCGCCAAGGCGGTGACGAACAGCGAAAAGCGAACAGCGAAGACTTGGATGAATTCGGGAACCCGGAAAATGAGGAAGAGTATCTGAAGATTTCGCCGGAAAGGTTGAAGGCTTTGGTCAAGCCGACCCAGGGCAAGAAAAAGGATAAGCCCATGTTCTCGCATACTTGCTCCAGATGTGGAAAAGTTTGGGAAATGCCCATCCAGCTTGATGCTTCGCGGCCCATGTTTTGTGCGGATTGTTTACCGATTATTAAAGAAGAGCAAAAGAACAAAGGCAAGATCGTAAGGTCTGCGCCTGCCCCAGAATCAAGAGCTATGCCTGCGCGTGAGTCCACCTCTGGAGGACGCGGCGCTGTTGCTGGCGGACATCAATCTTTTTCAGGCAAAAA
>JBAYJJ010000058.1:0-2621 GCA_041665165.1 Patescibacteria group bacterium
AAAGTCGAAGTTGTTGTCCCCGAAGAATACATGGGCGATGTCATGGGCGACCTCAACTCCAAGCGCGGACAGATCCAATCCACCGAAGACAGGAGCGGCGTAAAAGTCATCACAGCCGAGGTGCCATTGGCCGAAATGTTTGGCTATGCCACGAACTTGCGCTCCATGACCCAGGGCCGCGGCTCATCCACTATGGAATTTGACCATTACGCGCCAGTCCCGAACGTGGTTCAACAACAAATCATTGAAGGCAGGATGAAGAAATAAAATTTATAGTATTTCGGTAGAGACGCCCTGGCAGGGCGTCTCTACTTGTATACCGGCATAACATTATCCGGCGCCCAATCCGTGTTATAATACCTCCGTGCAGTCTGAATCTTGCAAAAAACTTTTGATGGCCTTAATTTTGGCTTTTGTTTTGCTGTTGCCGGCCATTGTTTATGCTGCGCCGACATCTACCGCGAATCCAGCCGAGGACACGCGCCAGCTGGTCGTGCCCAAGCTGAACATAAAAATTCCTGGCCTAGTTTTTGCTACCGAGTCCCCGGTTGTCAAATGCGAGGGCACCCTGAAATGCATATCCATCCCATTCCTGGCGCAATATATTGCGGCATTTTTTAAGATTCTTTTAGGTATTGGCCTGGTAGCTACGGCACTCATGATTATCTACGGCGGATTCTTATATGTGCTGGGATCAACCGGCCTGCAAGTCAGCGATGCTAAGAAAAAAATTGTTGATGCGCTTGTGGGCTTGGCAATACTGATTGGCGCCTATCTCATCCTCATGAACATCAATCCACAAAGCGTGACCTTAAAAGGTATACAGATCCCATCGGTTTCATTGAGTGAACAGCAATTTTTGGAAATGACCCAGAATACAACAATAGCCACCATGGGGGACACAGGCTTTCAAACAGTTCCAGGCGAGGGGGAGTGCCCAATGGTCGCCACGGCACAGAATCAATCCAATAAAATTAAATATTATAATGGCATCCTAGCCACTGTTAAAGGCGGGACATATGTTGAACGCTTAAAAAAGGTGGCAAACATTGTCACGAATTGCAACGTAAATTTACTTGATTGCGGCCATACCGCCATGGCCATTATGGCTTTGGCTGGCATTGGCGAGACCAATTGTCTGCTAGATGAAAAGAAAATTTGTTGGGAGTATAAAGAATCAAACAAAAACCTCACAGTAATATATGGTCCAAAGAATGAAACATATCTTAATGGGCTTCATAAGAACGGCAATTGCGCGGGGCAGTCTCTTCTACTGATGGATAGTCAGAGATTGCCGCAAAATCAGGCGGTCGCGAAAGCGCGGGAAAAGCTAGAAGGGTGGGAAAAGGATTATCCTAATTCGGTAGCTGACATGCTCCAACCCGGTGATTATGTTTGGACATATACGGCAAACGACGAATGTAACGGACTTCACTCATCAATATTTTTGGATTGGGTCAATAAATCACAAGGCAAAGCGAGAATGGTAGAAGGAGATATAAAGCATAATCCCAGGCTCACTCAAAGATGTTTTAAAAAGGCTTGCGGCGGGTATTCGCCTATTATCAGGATTTGGCGCCCCAAAACCGACCGTCTGAGATCAGGGAATTAGTCTGGATTTGCCTAAATTATTTTTGCATGATGAAGTACACTCCTTATGTCTTGGAAACGCATTCTTAAGGCAGCCCGCAAGCTGGGCATGCCGGTTATTATCGCCGACGAGTCAGGCAAAGACCCGTTTGTGGCCATGACCCTGTCCAAATTCGAGGACATGGTTGAGGAAAACGACCTGCTCACAGGTTTGGACCTGGGAGAGGATGACTTTGAAGATGACCTGGAAGACGATTTAGGAGGCCTGGATCCAAGGCTAGAGCAGGTCTTTGAGGAGCAAGCTTTGGAAGAGCCTGTAAATTTCGCTGAACAAACAGAAAAAATGTCAGAAGTCCCTTTTATGGAACCTATGTCAGAAGAGCAGGAAAGCCCTAAAACTAAGGGAGAAATGCCCTTGGAAGACAGGTTTTACTTTGAGCCATTGGAGGACGAGTTCAAAAAATAGCCTAGCCCTTGCATAATTCCAAAGGGGGTGTTATATTTTGTTGGCTTTTTAATCATCTAACTTAAGCATAAGCGCGTACTTTTATTCCGCGAAAGCGGAAAAGCGCATCAATTATCACACTATGGCTGGGACATTTGAACGAACAAAGCCGCACGTAAATGTCGGCACAATTGGCCACGTTGACCACGGAAAAACGACCTTAACGGCCGCTATTGTTACTGTGCTCGCCCAAAAGGGTCTGGCCAAGGCTGCTGGAGTTGATTCTTTTGACAAGGCTCCGGAATCCAAATCCCGTGGCATTACGATTGCCACAGCTCACGTTGAGTATGAGACTGAAAAACGTCACTATGCTCACGTTGACTGTCCGGGACACGCTGATTACATCAAAAACATGATCACTGGCGCTGCCCAGATGGATGGTGCAATTTTGGTTGTAGCCGCGACTGACGGCCCAATGCCTCAGACACGCGAGCACATCTTGCTTGCCCATCAGGTCGGCGTACCGAATATCGTTGTTTTCTTGAACAAGTGCGACATGGTTGACGACCCGGAACTTATTGACTTG